>CALRTD020000356.1:0-5238 GCA_943371015.1 Synechococcus sp. UW140
ACCGCCGGCACCGGCAATTATTACTTTGAGTCCGCGCCCGGCTGCCGATTTTGCATAATCAACCATGCGTTCGGGCGTGCGGTGTGCCGACACAACTGTTATTTCAAAAGGAACCTGTAATTGTTCGAGAATTGCTGCGGCTTCTTTCATCACGTTGAGATCAGAAGCGCTGCCCATAATAATTCCGGCGAGTGGCTGCATGGCCACAAAAGTATAATGTTTGTTTGAATAGAAGGTATTTCCTTGCATTCAAACAAACAAAACACACCGGGAGCAGCTATTACAACCTGCGAACGAAATTAATTGTAGATCGGAGCTGTGCTTGCATCCAGCACTTCGATCTGAATTACCGAATGCATAGTAATTTCGCGACCATCAAGCGTTTCGGCATCAATAAACTCGTTGATGCGTTGCTGAAGTGCTTTCAGTGCCTGAATGCGGCTTTTCGATTGCTGAATTTCTTCAGCATCCGACGAAGTGATTATCCGCTCTGTATGATAGCGGAGTTTTGCATCTGTGAGACAATGCAAAACTTTTTTAGCTTCCGAAGCCGAAAAGCGACCTTCTATAAGCGAGAAATCTGAAATGAGTGCTGCCATGATGTGAAAATAACAACAGGCAGCCTGAACAGTTGAGTTCAGCCGGACGCTTTAATTGTTATTTAACCTGCATCAGGCCTTTACTTTCAGGGTATTCTTAACAAAATGGGCCCGTTGACGGGCTTCATCAAGTGTTGACGCGGTAATGGTTACGTGTCCCATTTTGCGGAATGGTTTTGTCATCAGCTTTCCGTAAAGATGGATGTACACGCCCGGCTCCCGCAGCACAGCTTCTATACCTTCGTAAACGGCAGTTCCTTCAAAGCCTTTTTCACCAAGCAGGTTAACCATTACGCTGGGCTGTACAATAGCGGTATCACCAAGCGGCAAACCAAATATGGCACGCAAATGCTGTTCGTATTGCGAGGTTATATTGCCTTCAATGGTTTGATGCCCGCTGTTGTGCGGACGCGGTGCAATTTCATTTACAAGCACCTGACCATCGCGGGTAAGAAAAAGCTCAACGGCAAGCAGACCTACAATGCCAAGTTTTTCGGCTATTTCGCAGGCAATGCGTTGTGCTTCGGCTTCAACGGCTGCGGAAATTTGCGCCGGGGCAAAAAGGAATTCAACAAGATTAGCCTCCGGATTAAATTCCATATCCACAACCGGGAAGCTTTTTACCTCACCTTTTGTGTTGCGGGCTACAATTACGGCAAGCTCTTTCTCGAAATCAACAAACTTTTCCAGAACGCTGGGTGCATCAAATGCAGTGCTCAGGTTTGCAGGATCAACAAGCGGTGTTACACCTTTCCCGTCGTATCCGCCTTTACGCAGCTTCTGCATAAAAGGAAAAGATGCAGCATGCTGAGCAATTTCTGCTTTGCTGCTTACAATTTCAAACGGTGCTGTTGGAATATTGTTGGCGCGATAAAATTCCTTTTGCAAACCTTTGTCCTGAATAATGCGAAGCACAGCAGGTTGCGGATAAACAGGAAGTCCTTCTGCTTCCAGCTTTTCAAGTGCATCAACATTTACATGCTCAATTTCGATAGTCAGCACATCAGCCTTTTTGCCGAAAGTATAAACCGTATCAAAATCCTGAAGACTTCCGTGTGTAAATGTATGACTGATTGCTTTGCAGGGCGCATCAGCATCGGGGTCTAGTGTATGCACCGGAATATTCAGACTAATTGCATCCTGAATAAGCATACGGCCAAGCTGACCTCCGCCAAGAACTCCGAGTTTTAAGTTTGGAAACATGGCGCAAAGATAATGCGGATGTTTACATCCCTTGCTTATCAGCGTTTAAAAACTCGAGCGCATTATAAACACAGCGGTGCAAAATGGTAGCATGCGTTTCTTTAGGCAAATAATCAAACTTGAGCTTTGATGCCGGCAATTTCTTTTTCAGCAAGCTGTACAAGGCTTTTGCATCACGAACCATAATACGTCCCTCCTTGCCTACTCCAACAACTATTTTTTTATTCAGCCCGGAATGAGCCGCCAGCAATTGACCTGCCTGTTTCAGCAACGATTCATTATCCCACCACAAACTCGGACTTACAATAATGTAGTTATCAAACAAATCAGGTTTACGAAGCAAAACCTCCGTCGCCAGTAATCCGCCAAGCGATTGCCCGATAATTGTTTCATCGCCAGATACCCTGAATGTTTTGCTGATGTATGGAATTAACTCGCTTTCGAGAAATGCCATGAATTTTGCAGAACCTCCGGTTGTAGGAAATTGCTTTTTGTCTTTTTCAATTGTAGTCGGAAATGTAAAATCACGTTTACGGTCAACATTGGCAATACCAACTACAATTGAAGGGTTCATGAGTTCATACATACTCATAAACTGTGTAAGTCCGGCAATATGCAGGTAATCTTCATTTGCTGAACCATCAAGCAAATAGATAACCGGAAATTTGCGCAATGAATCGGTATAATATTCTTCGGGGAGATAAATATTCAGAACTCGAATTTCACTCAGTTGTGAAGAATAAATTTGATGAATAACTCCAAACTCAAAAGGCTTTGGAGCATCAGGAATAATAACTTTCTGAGCTGTTGAAAATTTAAAGAGAAGCAGAAAAAGAAAAAGCATCAATTTCTTCATAACTACTGATTTTGCAGACAGATGATCATTCAGAGAATACTTTTGCTCAAGAGTTCTTTTGTATGATGAGCAGCAGCTTCTTTTACTTTATTATAATACATCCCACCAATTTCCCGGGAAATCAAAAACAGGAGTTTTGATTTCCCGTCGAATACCATCAATACACCATCTTCATCATGTGCGTAAACACACTCTTTCCAGGTGAATTTGGTTGTTTCTTTTCCCGTTTTCCAACTGATGGCTTCTTCGGTTAACTGATAAGCGAGTTTCTGTTCTTCAAACTTTTCTTCCTCCAGCCATTTTTCGATTCCAAACTTTGCTTTTCGGGCACGGCGGTAGCTGAGCCGCATAAAAATGGCGAAAAGCGGAAATGCCAGCAGAATAAGCCATACAAAAATCACGCTTCGTGTTACCATAAAAAACACGGCATTGAGCACGAGTATCGCAATAAGTCGCCACAACATTTTACGAATATCATGCCTTGTCGCTTTGATGCGGAATTCAGCATAAGCTTTCCACATTTTACGGTGTGCGGCTTCCGTTACTACTGCATCAAAAGAAAGTCCGGTACTCATACATTAATTCCTTTCAAAACACGAACTGTTGCATCCAGCATTTCGTCGGTAAAATCAAGATGCGTTACAAAACGGATGGTTTGCGGACCAAACTGTACGGCCTTAATATTTTGCGCTGCCAGTTTTTGTAAAAATACGTCGGCGGGCATTTCTGGTACGAGAGTAAAAATCACAATATTGGTTTCGGTTGGCAACTGTCCGGCAACAAACGAAAGCTGCCCGATTGCTTCTGCCAGAACCGCTGCGCGGCGGTGATCATCGGCCAGCCGCTGCACATGATGATCAAGCGCATAAATTCCGGCAGCGGCAAAGTAGCCTGCCTGACGCATTCCTCCGCCAAACACTTTCCGAACCCGGCGCGCTTCCGTAATAAAGCTCCTGCTGCCCAGCAATACCGAGCCGGCAGGTGCGCCCAAACCTTTCGACAAGCACACCGAAACCGAATCAAACAGCTCTCCTGTTTGCTGCGGTGTGCTGCCTTCGGCAATAAGCGCATTGAAAATTCGTGCGCCGTCGAGATGTAAAGCCAGCTTGTGCTTCTGCGCAACATCACGAATTTCACGCAGTGCATCAAGCGCATAGTAGCTTCCGCCTGCGCGGTTGGCAGTATTTTCAATAGCTACAAGCTTGGTGCGTGCCAACCAGTCGAATGTGGGATTTACGGCAGCCTCTACTTGTGCGGCAGTCATTTTTCCGCGTTCGCCGGGCACTAAGCGAGCCTGTGCTCCGGAATTCCGGCTGATTCCGCCGCCTTCGTAATGATAAATGTGTGCATTGTGATCGCAGATAACCTCATCGCCCGGACGGGTGTGTACGTTAATCGCAATCTGATTCGTCATTGTTCCCGAAGGGCAAAACAAACCTGCTTCGTGTCCGAAAAGTGCGGCAGTTTTGGCTTCCAGCGCATTAACAGTGGGATCTTCACCAAAAACATCATCGCCAACACTGGCGGCAAACATAGCCTCAAGCATCTGGCTTGTGGGGCGGGTAACAGTATCGCTGCGGAGATCAATTAACATGAATGCGAAAGTACAATTTCGGCTCGACGGTTCGGCATCTGCAAAGCGGTTCGCGGAAATTTGCATATTTGTACAGAGCACACCCATTTCAACCTCAGCGGTTCGGCTCCGACCTTGTATTATGCGAAAATCAGTTTTTTTGTTCCTGCTTTGGTTATTGCCGTTTGCCGCACAGGCACAGCAATCGTGGTGGGTTTATTTTACCGATAAAAACGGCAGTACGTTTGATCCGGAAACCTATTTTGCGCCCGAAGCTCTGCAACGGCGGGCTGTGCAAGGCTTACCGAAATGCGATTCGACCGACTTCCCGGTTGTTGCGGCTTATCTCAATGCTGTTGCCCAAATTGCCGACAGTACCGGATATTCATCGCGCTGGCTCAATGCAGTAGGCATAACTGCAAGCGAAGAACAGGCCAACCGTTTGCGCCGGCTTCCTTTTGTCAGAAGCGTTGAACCGCAAAACACGTGGAACTGGCTGCCGGCAGCACAGCCTGACACACTGGCTGAATGGCCTTTTGAAGACGAAGCAATGCCCGACGATCATTTGCGGCCATTGCAAGCCAAACTGTTTGCCGACAGCGGCTACAAAGCCAAAGGAATTGTTATTGCCGTGCTGGATGTTGGTTTCAGGGGTACCGACAAACACGATGCATTCCGTAAACTGTACTTCAACAACAGAGTTCGTGCAACGTTTGATTTTGTTGACAACGACTGGAATGTTTACGAAAACCGGGAAGATCACGGTACAATGGTGCTGACCTGTTTGGCCGGCTATTTCAATGAACAGCCGCTGGGTATGGCTACCGAAGCTACTTATCTGCTGGCGCGGATTTCCCGTAATTACGGCAATCAGTACAAAGGCGAAGAGCGCTGGGTTGCAGCATTGGAATGGGCTGATCAGCAGGGAGCAAACATCATTAACTCATCGGGCGGCCCGAATGAAGAATCGTATTTCCGCGAGCAGATCGACGGAAAAACAGCTGTAA
>CALRTD020000357.1:0-5234 GCA_943371015.1 Synechococcus sp. UW140
GGAATTATAAATGGAACATACTTACTAAAAATAGGATTTTCGTCATTTGTTAAGCGTGTGTCAGGCCAAACCATATTATCTTCAAATGTTGATGACGGGTCAACAAAAAAAAGTCCGTTGTCATTGATTATTGCGTTAAAAGCTTCGTCTTTTTTATTATTTAAATACAATTGAACATAGGCTGCTTGCCAAACGGTCGTCCCTTTGGGATTAATAAGTTGATAAGGATGAAATGAACTGCCAATAACAATTCCGCCTTTTACTCCAATTACATTTTTGTAAAGTTCTCCGAATGATTTGAAGTCGTCTGACTGTCGAAATGGATTGTCAGTTAAGCCATAAATGTAGTAGCAGTCAAAATTTACCATAGCATCTTTTTGAGTCTTCTGAGTTGTCTGTTCAGTCGATGCTTGTTTGTCTTTGCTTTTAAATATGTCGAATAGTCCCATTGGTTATGTTTTCGTTTTAATATTACCACTAACGTTTTGCAGCTACAAGAAGTTGGCGATTTCAGAGACGTAAACTGTCTGCCAGTACTGAACTTGATACGAAGCACAAAGCTTCATTTAACCACAGAACCGCCAATTTCTTGTAGGTGCTGCTATGTGTTCGGCTTTCTTCTCTGTCGTCCGTTTTGGTCATTATAAATTCTTTAAAAAGTCGTCTTCGGATAAGATTTCAAGTGTCGAACCTTTCTCAATTAGTTTAACTGCTTTCTCTTGTTTACTGCTCATTCCATCATCTCCAACTACGCGATAGTCTTGTTGTCCAACTACTAAAAAGTCCGTGTCTTTTGTTACACCGTTGCCAATAATTCCGCCAATGTCAGCAATTGTTTGTTGAGCTTCTGCTCTAACCATTGAAGATAATGTACCAGTAAAAACAACTGTCCTGCCGTAAAAAATACTGTCGGAATTATGTTTGGTCGGATCGCCAACAATTTTTGTTAGGTCAGTTGCTTTGCGTATTCTTTTAGTTTCCGATGGTCTGTAACCACCGTCATAAAGCTGTCCAACTGTTGTTTTTAATTTTTCGGGAAAGTCGTCAAGCGATGAAACACCTGCAATTTCAAATGCTTTTAAAGTCAGTTCTGCGGTCGCTTTGCTGTCTGCACCTGCTCTGTGATGTTTGAGGTCTATGTTATTTACTTTACAAAGTGTTTTTAGGTCGTAAGCTGGAAGTCCTTGCCAAACTTTTTTAGAAAAAATGTAACTGCAAGAATAATTCAATGTCGGAAATGGAAGTTTATATGCTTCAAGTGTCCTGCGCAAAACACTGATATCAAAACCTGCATTATGAGCAATTAAAAATTTGTTTTCAACGAGTGGTTTAGTTTCTGTCCACAGTTCGTTAAATTCTGGTTTGTCTGCAACGTGTTCGGGTCTGATGCCGTGAATTAAAATATTGAAATAGTCAAACTCGTCATATAGCGGTTTGATTAACCAAGATTTTGTTTCTACAATTTGTCCGCCCTGAACGAAGGGCAAACCAATTTCGCAAGGGCTGTCCTTTTGTGAAGTCGCTGTTTCAAAGTCTAATGTTATAAAGTCCATTTTGTCTAATGTTTGCATTGTCGTTTTTTAGCTGACGCATAACGGTTTTCGGCTTGGCGATGTGGCGGATTTTTAGCACAAAAGTTCAATAGAATTACTACTGTTGAACCTTGCACAAATGCTTCATAGAATCACTTAAGCCGCCATATTACCAAACCGATGTTGTGCGTTCGTTTTTATCTTTTCAGTCCTATAAATTTCCAAAAATTAAATTTAGGTTTTTCAGTTTGTTTGTTTTGTTCTTGGTACATTTTTTCCAAGTCCAAATATGATTTGATTTCTACTTTTTGTCTGTCGGCAACTACAATTCCATAATGATTGCCAACATTTGAACTTATTCTTTCAAACTTACCAAGTGAAAGCATTCTCTCGTTTATCCTTGCTCCGTCATCATAGTCTTCAAGAATATCAACGGGTAGAGGTTTATATTTCGGTGTAGATTTAATGAACTTTGAGAAGAAATAAGGATCTAAATCGCCAAATTCTTGTCCAAATACAAGTGGAACTTCTATTTCCTGTTTAGTTTTAATGTTTACAAAGCCACAATGAAAACCGTGTACATAATAATTCCAACCTTCAACTTTTCCGTTAGACCTGCCGTCTCTTTTAAGTTCGTTAAAAGTCTGCATTGGGAAATCTTTGTTTAATTTCAAGTCAAGCTTGTTAACCAACTTGTGTAGCAATTCTTCTCCCAATTGCCTGTAATCCTTTGCACATTGTTCAAAAAAAGTCTTGATTGTCTTCGATTTCTTTGTCTGTTATAAGTTTAGCAATGTTTATTTCTGGTTCAATTGTATGTATTCCAACTTGAAAGCCAACAAGTTCAGTTTTGAGATTTTGTCCTATTGCTTCTCTTTGACTTTGAACTTCTTTTTCAAACACAAGTTTTATTGTCCGCTCACGTGGAATTGAACGAATAGTGTCAAGTGTCGGAATTTGTGCAACTGAATTAATTGTTATTATGTCTGTCGTTCTGTTCAATGGTTTCGGTTCTTAAAATGACGCATAACGTGATGCCGCTTTGCGAAGGCGGGGATTTTTAGCACTAAACTTCATTAGATGCACAAAGCTTAGATTAAGCACTTCACTGTCATAGAAGCACGAAACCCCTGCTTTTGTAAAACGGCTGTTAGGTGCTGCTGTTCTGTCCATATTTTGTAATAAAATCTTGTCCATTATCGTAGTCTGCGGGATCAATGTATGAAATAACTCCAATGTCTGAATTCAGTAGATTTTTAAGTTTTTCGAAGTACTTACTTTCCGTTTCTTCGGTCCCGTCGATAGTCAGACTCATAATCAGTTTGTCGTCCGCTGTAATTACTGCACCAACCATAATTTTGTCAGGATTGTCATAGTATTTATTCCAATAGAACGTCTGGTCTAGTCCGGTATTTTCTATGAAATAATTTATCATCTCGTCTTCTGTTTTAAATATGTAATTCGCATCATCAACTCGAGAAGCATAGTCTAAATTCAATTTTTTGTATTCAGGAATAAAAGTATTCAAAACTAAGTCAATAGTTTTTCTTGATTTTTGTCCTGCGTACACTTGACAAATTATGTCTCGAATTATTTCCATCGGTTTGGTCTTTACAGTTGCACCTAACTCTCAAATATACGCAATCCTCATAGTCAAATTATATTATTGAATTCAATTCATAAATAGTTAATTGACAAGAGCCTGCAGAGGTAGATATTTGTTTTGCGCATATTATACAAAATAAATATCTCATACATAGAAATACAAAATACGCACAACAAACAAAAAAGCCTTACACCTTTTTTGTGATTACAAACAAAGGCATAAGGCACATTTAACAATGAACCAGCCGAAAAAACTATTTATAATTTACAGCAGCGCACAACCAGTTTTTCGGGCAACCGAAAGATTATTACACCAATACAGCCGAATTACAGTTTACCTTTCACCTCTTCAGCTTCAATTTCGGCATCCGCTTTTTTAGTGGTTACCGGAACACTGCAACTGCCTCCGAAGCAACCGGTATTTGTATAAGCCTGCGAAAGCAGGAGAGCACTGAGTACACCGGCAAAAATATCGCTGCCGTGAACAGCTTGTATGCCCATAAAAACACCCAATGCAAAACGCAGGATGCGCAATAAACTCAACCCCGAAATAAACGACTGCAGCTGATTCATAGGGCGCTGATTATACAACTGCATTTACATCGAGCCAGCTACCGCCGTTGTTGCAGTCGATACCCTCGCGGCTCAGGAAAGCTGTTGCGCTGCCGCTTCTTCCGCCGCTGGCACAGCAAAGCACAATGGGTTGCGGCATGGTGCGGATTTCGTCTAAGCGTTCTTCCAGTTCCTGCAGCGGAATATTAATGCTTCCTGCCACATGGCCTCCGCTGAATTCGCTGCGGGTACGTACATCAATAATTGTTTTAGCGTTCATGTTCATTCTTATTTTCTGTTTTTGTTGAAAAACTTTGTGAGAGCAGAAACCCCATCAATGCGCCGTACAACATGCTGTTCAGCGGCCGCGAAGTTATGGCGCAAGTTCCGTTGCTGCATCCAATAAAATAATACCAGGCATATCCGGCGGCTGCGCCGAGTAGGATGCCGAGTAGGGTGGTGCGGTAACGGAGGAGGAGTTTTTGCATTTTTACACTTGTCTTGTCTCGGCTCCGCTCGACATGACAAGGGGCCTTGATTGTTTTTAGAATTTAGTTTATACTTCGAGTTTTAACTTTCTTGTTTGGCTTTGCTCGACATGACAAGGGGCTATTTGTGCTTTCTAGCTCGCCCTTGTCATCTCGAGCGGAGTCGAGAGATGACAAGGGGCCTTGATTGTTTATAGAATTTATTTTATTTGTTGAGTTTTAGCTTTCTTGTTTGGCTTTGCTCGATATGACAAGGAGCTATTTGTGCTTTCTAGCTCGCCCTTGTCATCTCGAGCCCCCGCAGAAAATGCGGGGGAGAGATGACAAGGGCCTTTACACCTAAAGCATCGTGCTCGGGCAAACATAATCCGTCACCGGTAATTCGCCTGTGGCTTTGATAGCCGAAAATCCGCCCTCTACATTAATCAGATTATCGAAACCGCGTGCTTGCAGTATGGAAATGAAAATCATGGAGCGGTAGCCGCCGGCGCAGTGTACATACCATGTTTTGCTGCGATCTACTTGCTGCATGTTTTCATTAATGTAGTTGAGCGGAATATTTTTGGCGGTAACTATATGTTCGGAGTTGTACTCACTTGCTTTACGTACATCAATAATTGGCAAGTCGCTGTTGGCGTTGGCCAGTTCAACAAATTCATCAGTACTTATGGAGCGAACGGTGGCAATTTCTTTACCGGCATTTTTCCAGGCATCAAAACCTCCGCTGATATAACCAATGGCATTGTCGTAGCCTACGCGTGCCAGACGGATTACAACTTCTGCTTCGCGGCCGGATTCGGTGACCAATAAAATGGGTTGCTGTATATCGCTGATGAGTGTGCCTACCCAAACGGCAAAGTCGCCATTGATGCCGATGTTGATGGAGTTGGGAATGTGTCCGGCAGCAAACTCAGTTGCTGTGCGTGTGTCAATGACTACAGCGCCTGTTTCTTCGGCGGCGGCTTCGAATGCGGCAACGCTCAGCGCTTGTGTGCCGCGGTTCAGTACGTTGTCAACACTGTCGTAGCCGTTTACGTTCATCAGTACATTTTTCGGG
>CALRTD020000358.1:0-5228 GCA_943371015.1 Synechococcus sp. UW140
CCGGTTTCAATTGTTTTTTGAATTTGTTCCTCGGTCATACTATACTCTTTAATTATGTCTGTAAGATTCATTACTACAAGCCAGATATTTTACAATATTCAAAACCCGTTTCATGTAAGTTCTCCAAAATGCGTTCGCCACTCGCCTGTAAATTTTGAAAAGCTCAACATCCGGTATTGAAATTCACTTACTTCAAAGTACATATTGATGAATGCCACAATTTACAAACTAATATTCGGATGCCGCGCCTACCAATTTATGACAAGCGAATATTGCTTTTAGCATTCGAATCAGAAATGAATGTACATTTTACACAGTAGAACAAAGCGACAACTTTGAGACATTGAATAGTAAACTGATACATTATAACCCCAAACCCCGTAAACTTGCACTCAGAAAAATGAGCAGTAACCAGCAAACTTTAGTTGTTATTGGCGGAGGCGCCGCAGGCTTTTTTGCCGCAGTAAATGCAGCCCGGCTTAATCCGGCGCTGCGCGTGCTGCTGCTCGAAAAAACCGACAAGCTGCTGAGTAAGGTGCGTGTATCGGGCGGAGGCAGGTGCAATGTTACGCATGCCTGTTTTGATAATCGTGAGCTTGCACAGCGTTATCCGCGTGGCTCGCGCGAGCTGCTGAGTGCATTCAGCCGGTTTTCGGTAAGCGAAACTATCGGCTGGTTTGATGCGCGCGGCGTGGAGCTGAAAATGGAAGACGATGGCCGCATGTTTCCGATTACCGATAATTCGGAAACCATAGCTTCCTGTCTGCTCGACGAAGCTGAACACACCCGCATTCTGGTAAAACGCAAAACCGAAGTAGTTGCCATCGAACATTCCGAATCCGGTTTTGCGCTGCACATTGCCGGCGGCGGAACTATTCATGCTGATCAATTAATTGTGGCCGCCGGCGGGCATCCGAAAGCCGCGGCCTACCAGTTTCTGGCGCAAACCGGTCACAGCCTTGTGCCGCCGGTGCCTTCGTTGTTTACATTCAATATGCCCGGCAATCCGGTTACACAGCTCATGGGTGTTGCAAGCACACATGCAGTGGTAACCGCCGATTCCACTCCGCTGCACGAAGAAGGCCCCGTGCTCATTACACACTGGGGCATGAGCGGGCCGGCCGTTTTACGTACTTCGGCCTGGGGTGCGCGGTTGCTGGCCGGAAAGCAATACCGGTTTACTGCCCGCCTCAGCTGGCTGCCCGCGCAAACCGATGAAACCCTGCAGCAATTGCTCCGCGAAAACCGCACACAGCAGCCCCGGCAACTCATCCGCAACGGTGTGCCGCACGAAATTCCGCGCCGGCTCTGGGAATTTCTGATTGCCAAAGCCGGAATTCCCGAAAACCATACCTGGGCCGATTTGTCGAACGTGCAACTCCGTGCATTAATTGATGTGCTGTTGCACGATAGTTATCCGGTAAACGGGAAAACTACGTTTAAAGAAGAGTTTGTAACTGCGGGCGGTATTGAACTGGCTGAGGTTGACTTTAAAACCATGCAAAGCCGGAAAGTACCGGGATTGTTTTTTGCAGGTGAACTATTAGATATCGACGGCATTACAGGTGGTTTTAATTTTCAGGCGGCGTGGACAACAGGCTGGATAGCTGCATGTTCTGCAGCCGGAGTTTCAACAGCATCTTCATTAATCTGAACGTGCAACCTTTGCCGGGGTTTTAACGTATTTTTGCACCGTATGCACATTCGTATTTTCTTTTTCATCGTTGCTCTTTTAGCTGGAACATTCAGCGGCATTCAGGCACAGGATATTGATCTTGGTAATGGTTTCCGCCGCGACCGCGGAGCTCAGGTTCGTTTTGCTAAAGCGGAAGAATATTTTGGTCAGGGTTTTTATCTTGAAGCATTGCCGCATTACCGAAAGCTTGAAGATAAATATGCCGCATCGCCTTTACTGCTTTACCGTATTGGTGTTTGCTTGCTTTACAAAAGCGATGAAGTGCTGCGCTCACTTGATTATCTCACACAAGTGAAAGCCAAAAATCCGAAAGCCGCTGATATTGATTTTTATCTCGCACGCTCTTATCACCTCAATGGGCGTTATGACGAAGCGTTGATTAGTCTCGAACAATTTTTCAAACAAAAGCGCATTGAACCCATTCGCCGTGCCGATGGTGAACGGCTACGCCGCTATTGCAACAATGCCAAAGAATTGGTGCAAAAACCAATTGATGTAAATATTTTTAATCTTCAGGCACCGGTAAATTCGCCCAATTGGGAATATGTACCGGTAGTTACCTCTGATGATTCGCTGATGATGTTTACTTACCGCGGAGTTCGTTCACGCGGCGGTTTGCAGCGCTATCCGGGTTTTAAAGATTCTACCGGCGAGTATTTTGAAGATATTTTTTATACCCGCCGAAATGCAGTGACCGGTAACTGGGGAACGCCCGAACCGCTTGATACAGTGATTAATTCATACGGACACGATGCAGCCGTTGCAGGTTCAAACGACGGGCAGCAATTACTCATTTACCGTGCCACTCCCGACGACAATGGCGATATTTTCATCTCCACCTTGTTTGGTTCATTCTGGTCGTTTCCGGAACCGCTTTATGGTGAAGTAAATACATACAGTTGGGAAGGCAGTGCAACACTCTCGCCCGACGGGCGCACGATTTATTTTGCCAGTGAACGTCCCGGCGGTTACGGTGGACGTGATATATGGATGGCTGAGCTGCAGCCCGACGGATCGTGGGGAAATGTGAAAAACCTTGGCGCCACAGTAAATACAGCCGACAACGAAGATTCGCCTTTTATGCATCCGAACGGAACATCGCTTGTATTCAGTTCTGAGGGGCATAACAGCATGGGAGGTTATGATATTTTTATTGCAGAGCTGAATCAAAACTCAGCTTCGTTTTCTGCGGCTGTTAATATTGGCTATCCGATCAATACTGCGGGAGATGATAAGTATTTTACAATTTCAACAGATGGTAAGCATGGCTATTATTCGTCCGGAAAGCCCGGAGGACTCGGAAACCAGGATTTATACAGTGTTGAAATCAACTCAGGCTCATTGCTCGGAAATGTTGTAATGATTACAGGCATTATTTCGCTCGATGGTATTCCGAATCAGGCTGTAGTTACTGTTAAATCTGATTCACTGGTCTTGTCGAAGTTTTACGTGCAAAACAACATTGCCACCGGGCGCTATCTGGTGAATCTTCCGTTGGGGCATTTTTATGAATTGTCTTATGAAATAAATGGGGTTGAGCGGATAATTAAAACAGTAGATACGCGTACCCTCACAGCTTTTACAACACAACAAATAGACGTTGAGTTTTACTCAGCTGCTTATCTGGCAATCAAGAATAAAACCCGGCAGCCCGGCGATACTTCGGCAGTTGTGAGCGATTATGCATCAATACTGGCAAATTATGGCTCGCGTGAGGCACAAGGGTTAATTTTCAGGGTACAGGTAGCTGCTTATGCATTTCCGCAGAATTACAGAAATGGAAAACTTGCTGAGTTCGGAAAGCCGGATGTAGTAAAGCTCAACGACGGAATCACGCGTTTTACGCTTGGCAACTTTAAAACACTTGCTGAGGCCGAAGCCTATCGTCAACAACTCATTGCCGCAGGGGCTGCTGATGCTTTTGTTACTGCTGAACGTTATACCAAAAGGTATCTGCTGAAAGAACTCTTAGCAAACGAATTTTTCAAAAAATAGTGCCTTAACGGTCTTTGGGTTTCGCTCAGACCGTCAAGGGTATTTATTGCTGCAGAAGTCAAGACCGGCAGCCGAAGACCGGCAGGGAGTTGCTTACTAGTTTTTCGGATTTGTCGCCCAAACTGTAGCCTCGGTTACAAATGCTCTGTCGTCGAGCTGGAGCAGGCTGCAAATGGTGTGTGCAATATCTTCGGCCTGAAGTTTTGTAGGGTTGAAAGGGCGAGCATCTCTGCCGGCATTTTCGGAAAATCCGGTTTGTACTTCGCTGGGGTTCACCAGCATTACACGCACGTTATGCGGACGCAGTTCTGCGCGCCAGCATTCAGTCATTCCGGCTAAAGCAAATTTACTGGCAGCATATGCCGTACCCATTGCAAAACCTGCTCTTCCGGCTGTAGATGCAATGTTTATGATGTTGCCGTTTTGCTGTGCGGTAAAGATTTTTGCGCATTCGCGGCCGGCAAGCATTGCTCCGGTAACATTGGTGGCAAACACACGCTCAAATCCTTCACGATCCATTTCGGTGAGTGATTTGAAGTAACCAAAACCAGCATTATTAATCAGCACATTCAATCCGCCGAGGTGTTCATGAGCTTCCTTTACCATTTTGATAACCTCTTGCTCATGACTGACATCGGCTTGTATAGCTTTTACGTTTAATTCTTTTGCCGCCTGTGCCAGTGTTTCGGGATTTCTGCCTGTAATCACAACGGCAGCTCCTTTTTCTTTGAGCAGTTTCGCTGTTGCAAATCCCAAGCCTGTATTTCCGCCTGTAATCAGGACTTTTGCTGTTTCTAGTTTCATCTTTATTGCTTATTTTTACAAAGGTCTCTGTTATTCCTGAGCTTCAAACATTAAAACAGGAATAATTCTATCTCATTGATATTTAGTATTTTATTTCACGAAGTAAGATTGAATGTATCTACATATAATTTTATTTCGATCTTTGTATTATGAGAATTGAAGAGGAAATCCGCCAGAAGAAATTCAGGAACAGCCATCAGCGTGTTGCTATCAACATTCTCTTTACCGCAGGCTGGCTCGGAACTATAATGGCCCGTCAGTTGCGGCCTTACGGAATAACGCAGCAACAGTACAATGTGCTTCGCATTCTGCGCGGACAAAATCCGGAGCCTGCCTCAGTAGGTTTAATTCAGGAACGGATGATTGACCGGAGTTCCAATGCCTCACGTTTAGTCGATAAGCTCCACGATAAAGGTTTGGCCGTGCGCAAAACGTGCAAAAAGGACCGCAGACAAGTTGATATTCTAATTACACAGAAAGGCTTGGATTTGCTCGCTCAGCTCGATGAATCGCAGGATATGGATAACAACATTCCGATCAAACTGAGCGAATCAGAAGCCAATCAGCTCAACGACTTGCTCGATAAACTTCGCGGCAGTTAACTTTTAATGATGAATGATGAGTGCTGAATGAAGAACGTTTCGCTCATCATTGTTTCACCAAACTTATTTGAACATTAATTGTTTTTTGTTTCGCACATCTGAATCATTCACTCAATTATATTTATGTACAT
>CALRTD020000359.1:0-5224 GCA_943371015.1 Synechococcus sp. UW140
ACTGCATCAACCCAGTGGACAGGTTTAACGCTCGACTGGAGTTCGCACACCGGAGTAGATTTTTATGATTTGCAATGCGATACCAGTTTGCAGTTTAACTCGCCCGCGCTGCGCAGTTCAACAGATGCTTACATCAACTCAGCAACCAGTAATACCGATACCGATGAGTTTTTTGATAATCTGTATTTCGGTAAAACCTATTACTGGCGTGTTCGTGCGCGCAATGCGGTTGACACGAGTGCCTGGAGCACGGTTCGCAATTTCATCACTGCCGATTTTGTAACGCTTACCAGTCCGTCAACTGCATCAACCCAGTGGACAGGTTTAACGCTCGACTGGAGTTCGCACACCGGAGTAGATTTTTATGATTTGCAATGTGATACCAGTTTGCAATTTAACTCACCCGCCTTGCGCAGTTCAACAGATACATACATTAACTCTTCAACCAGTAATATTGATACCGATGAGTTTCTGAATAATCTCTATTTCGGTAAAACGTATTACTGGCGTGTTCGTGCGCGCAATGCAGTTGATACAAGTGCATGGAGCGCAGCCCGTAATTTTATTACAGCCGATTACGTGAACTTAACATCACCTTCTAACGCAGCCATTAACCAGAATGTGGCAGGAATTACGCTTGATTGGGCTGCACATACCGGAATCATTACCTATCAGTTGCAGATCGATACTGTTAATTTGTATAACAGTCCGCTGTTTCAGCAGTTCAACAAATCGTACATCAACAGTTCCAGCAGCAACAGTGATACGCAACAAGGAACAGGAGCACTTATTGCTAACCGCGTTTATTTCTGGCGTGTGAGAGCAATAAACGGTATTGATACCAGTGCATGGACAGAGCGTTGGTTTAGTACCGGCAATGTACCTCCGGTAATTCCGGGAGTTCCTGCGCTGTCATCGCCGGCCAACTGGGCGGCTGCTCAGCCGGTTTCACTTTCACTGGTATGGTTCTCTTCGGCAAATGCTTCAACGTTTGAGTACGAACTCAGTGTATCTCCCAACTTTACTTCGTTTGCGGCTTCGGGCAGTGTAACGGCGCTTAATGTAGCTGTTTCAGGTCTTCAGGCTTCAACTACTTATTACTGGCGTGTTCGTGGTCGCAACGGAAATACTGTTTCGGCATGGAGTACAGTGTGGCGTTTTTCAACCTCAGGTCCTCCGTCGTTGCCGGTGCATGTAAGTCCTGCCGATGCGGCTACCGGACAGAGTGTAGCAGGAGTGCTGCTCGACTGGAATGCTTCACTCAATGCAACAGATTACAATTATGAGTATGCAACCGATGTTGCTTTTACCAGTAATGTAGTAAGCGGAAATACCGCAAACACAGAAATTCTCACCGCGGCTTTGCAACCACTTACTACGTATTACTGGCGCGTACAGGCATCGAACGGAAGTTTTGTCACTGCATGGACAGCGCCCTGGTCGTTTACCACTCAGCAAGTACTTGCAGCTCCGTTGCTGGTTAGTCCGGGTAATGCAACGGCATCAGTTTCTGTAAATGGAATTGCGCTGAACTGGAATGCGGTTTCGTTTGCCACTGCTTATGAATATCAGTACAGCACAACAGCTTCATTCAGCAGCAATGTTGTATCGGGAACGCTCAATTCAACAACTGTAACTACAGCGGCATTGAATCCATTCACTACCTATTACTGGCGCATCCGTGCAACCGATGGTAATGTTTTCTCACCGTGGAGCGCAGTTTGGTCGTTTACCACTGAGCAGGTTCTGGCAGCGCCCTCGCTGGTGAGTCCTGCTAATACTGCATCATCTGTTTCAGTTGCAGGAGTTGTGTTAAACTGGAATGCAGTTTCATTTGCCACAAGCTATGAGTACCAGTACAGCACAGATGCAACATTCAGTACCGGAGTAATTTCAGGCGCAGTGAGTTTAACCAATACAACCACTGCTGCATTAAATCCGCTGACAACTTATTACTGGCGCATTCGTGCAACCGACGGTAATGTTTTCTCGCCATGGAGTGTGGTGTGGTCGTTCACTACGGAACAATTTATAAATACACCAACCTTGTTTAGCCCGGCAGATATGTCAACCGGTGTTCCTGTTACGGGTGCAACATTGGTTTGGAACTCGGTGCCAAACGGATTGCTTTACGAATATGAATATTCTACTGATCCAAATTTTATAACCGGAGTTGTGAGTGGACAAACAGGTGCAACTGTTGCCTTCCCGGGCACATTGCTTCAGCTGACTACGTATTACTGGCGTGTACGGGCCAGCGACGGCGCTACATTTTCGTTGTGGAGTGTGGTTTGGCAGTTTACAACCGATAACAGCACAGGTATTGCAGAAAACGCCGGCAGCAATGTTCAGCTTTTCCCGGTGCCTTGCAGCACGCAGCTTGTTGTTCAGTCGGCAACGCCCATCAATTGGTTAACGCTTACTGACCTCAGCGGAAGAACAGTGCTGTTTGTAGATACCAATAATGAACTGCGCATTGAACTCTCAACGGCCGATTTACCTGCGGGAATATACCTGCTGCGTTCAGAAACATTTGTACGGAAAATTGAAGTTGTAAACTAGTATTGCCTGATACTATGCAAAAGCCCCGAAGCTGATTTCAGTTTCGGGGCTTTTTGTTGTTGATGCGCAGTTAAAATTCGAGTGCTGTTTGTGCTGCTTTAGCTTTTATAATATCACTGTTTTCGAGTTCCAGCAGCTTTTGTTTAGCCGGAAGTCCTCCGGCGTAGCCCACTAATTCGCCATCGCTGCCAATAATGCGGTGACAAGGAACGATAATTGAAATTGCATTGGCACCGTTTGCTGAGGCAACTGCACGTATTGCATCTTTGTTGTTCAGTTTTTCTGAGAGACGAAGATAGGTTGATGTTGTGCCGTATTCAACTTCAAGCAAAGCATTCCAAACTGTTTTTTGAAAATCAGTTCCTGCAAAGAGGAGTGGAAGTTCAAACACTTTTCGTTCGCCGGCAAAATATTGGTTCAACTGATTTCGTGTTTCGGCAAGCAGATCATCATCCTGCTCTTTGTATTCGGCACTCAGTTTTGTTTTGATCCTGCTGTCGATTGCAGCACGCATCTTCCTGAAACGCCAGTCGGCAAGACACAGCGAATTGTTGTAAGAGCCGAGAATGAGTTCGCCAGCAGGTGTTTTAAAGTAGTGGATATTGATGTGCTGCATGAATAATCAATCAGTGTAATAATTATCGAAAGGTAATGCTAAACAAATAGCCTGACGAAGAGCAAATTGATAGTGTTGTTTTACTTACGAAAGTCCTGTAATCTTTCCCGCCGCATCAATATCCATTCCTTCTGATGCAGGAACGGCGGGCAATCCGGGCATTCGCATCATTTCTCCCAGAATCGGAATTACAAAACCGGCACCTGCCGCAAACTCAAATTCGCGAACAGTGATGTTGAAATTTCGCGGACGGCCAATTTTTGTTTCATTGTCAGAAAACGATTTTTGTGTTTTCGCCATGCACACCGGGAATTTATCGAGCCCAAGTTCTTTTATTGTTTTCAGTCCGGCGCGTGCTTGTGCCGTATATTCTACTTCATCGGCACCATATATTTCGGTAGCAATAGTGCTGATTTTTTCTTCGGTTGAAAGATTCCAGTTGTAAAGCGGTTTAAAATTAGTGCTGCCCGATTCAATGCTTTCGGTAACGGCGTACGCAAGTTGCGTTGTGCCTTCACCACCTTTTGCCCAGCATTCGCAAACAATAGCTTTTACACCTTTTGCAGCACATTGTTCAATTACATAGTTTGTTTCTTCGTCGCTGTCGCTGCTGAAACGGTTGATGGCAACAACAGGTGTAATTCCAAACTTTTGACAATTTTCAATATGCTTTTCTAGATTCTCAACCCCTTTTGAAACGCGCTCCAAGCTGGCGGTATTGTATTCCTCTTTTTTAGCTCCACCGTGGTGACGCAAAGCGCGAATAGTTGCGACAAGCACAATAGCTGCCGGTGCAAGATTTCCGTAACCGCACTTGATATTCATAAATTTTTCGGCACCAAGATCAGCACCGAAACCGGCTTCAGTTACTGCATAATCGCCCAACGACAAGCCCATTTTTGTAGCTATAATGCTGTTGGTACCTTGAGCAATATTCGCAAACGGCCCGCCGTGTAAAATAGCCGCATTGCCTTCGAGCGTTTGAACCAGATTGGGTTTTACCGCATCTTTGAGCAAAATGGCCATTGCACCTTCGGCTTTCAAATCGCGCGCAAATACCGGCTTCTTGTCGAAGGTGAAGCCAATAAAAATATTGCCTAATTTATTTTTCAGGTCTTCAAAGTTTTCCGACAAGCACAGAATCGCCATGACTTCAGAGGCCGGCGTAATAGTAAAACCATCTTCGCGCGGAAAACCGTTTGCTGTACCGCCGAGCCCAACTACAATGTTTCGCAGCGCCCGGTCGTTCATGTCCATCACGCGTTTCCATACAACAGTACGCGGATCAATATTCAGGCTGCGGGTTTTGCTTTGCAGGTTATTGTCGATAAGCGCAGCAAGCAAGTTATTTGCTTTTTCAATTGCATTAAAGTCGCCGGTAAAATGCAGGTTAATATCTTCCATCGGAATCACCTGCGAGTAACCGCCACCCGCAGCGCCGCCCTTCATGCCAAACACGGGCCCCAGAGGAGGTTCGCGCAATACAGCAATTGTTTTGCGGCCAATTTTGTTCATGCCTTCGGTAAGCCCGATTGATACTGTCGTTTTTCCTTCACCTGCCGGAGTAGGGTTGATGGCTGTTACCAAAATGAGTTTGCTCTGCTGCCATTTTTGTTCATGCATGAGCGAAAGCGGCAACTTAGCTTTGTATTTTCCGTAATGTTCGAGTTCATCGGTATTGATACCGATTTTTTCGGCGATTGTATTGATGTGTTTTAGTTGTGCTGACTGAGCAATTTCGAGATCTGTGAGGGGAGCGGCAAGCGACATATCGTTTCGGGTGGAAGATTTGTTAAGTTAAAGGTATTGGTTTTTGGGTATTTTGAAGTGAGTAATGATGATCAGTTTTTGAGTAATCGCCGGCTTGTATAATTACATTGGTCAATGTAATTTTGAGATATAGCAGACATTCTAACAGTAAATTAGAAATCAAATTTCATTTAGAAACAGCTTGTAAATGCAGAGTAGGATAAGAATACCATTTTATCTGGGATTGTTTTTTTTATTATCGTCATTTATTGACTGGTCCTGGAGAAAGCCACAAAT
>CALRTD020000360.1:0-5209 GCA_943371015.1 Synechococcus sp. UW140
ATCAATAGAGAAAAAATTAGTTGCAGGATTTGGGTAAATGTTCATTGAGTTGATATGCTCAACCTCTGTAACACCAACCGAATTAATCAGCACACAAGCAGAAGTATCAATGCATCCGTTTTGTGTTAATTGAACGGCATAAGTGCCATTTGCTGCAGGGGTGAATGATTGCCCTGTTGCACTTGGGATAATTGAAAAATTTGCAGAGCAATCCAGCCATACATAGCTTGCTGAGGAATTGTTGGCTGTTATTGTAACGCCTGATACTGATGTAGTAATATCTGAAACACTGTTTATCGTCAGGTTCAAAGTCACTGTGCTATCACAACCGGTATATGAACCTCCCGGATAGGTAAACGTAGCCGAATTATTACTGGTGTTATAAGTGTTTCCGTCAATCCATGTAACAGGTACGCAGGATATAATCACATCGGTTCCCTGTGCATTGGGAATGATTGTAAGGTTTAACGTCACTACACTATCACAGCCGGAAGATGATCCTCCGGGGAAAGTGTAAGTGGCGGAGTTATTACTTGCAGTATATGTTATTCCGTCAATCCATGTGTATGAATTGCAGGCGGTCAAAATATCTGTGCTTTGCGATGCTGGAATGATGGTGAGGTTGAGTGTAACCACACTATCACAGCCGGTTGATGATGCGCCGGGATAGGTGAATGTAGCGGTATTGTTGTTTGCAGTATATGTAATTCCGTCAATCCATGTAAACGATTCGCAAGAAGTGTGCGTGTCTGTTGATGTTGCCGTTTGACATATAGTCCAGTTTCTGACATGACCGGCTGATGTGCCCGACGTGCTGTTCAGGTAAGAACTTACAGCAAGTATATTTCCATCACCACTTATAGAAACTGCATTGCCGCACTGGTCGCCAGCACTAACACCATCCATATCAGTTCCTGTTTGAATCCACGCATTGCCGTTCCAAGTGTACGCACGTGCACTGCCAGCATTGGAGCCGGCGTCACTGTTGCCAAAGGCACCTGCCAAAACAGATAAACCATCACCACTGATGCTAACCGAAACGCCAAATTGCTCATTGGGGTCTTCACCCAAAATATCAGGACCAGCCTGTATCCAGGAGGTTCCATTCCAATCAAAAATTCGGGCATGTCCCAACAGCGAAGCATAAAAGGGAGCTCCAATAAGTACTCTGTTTCCAGCATTATCCAGTTGCACCGATTTCCCCGAAAAATTACCAGCTGCTGCACCGTCAATATCAGATCCCAACTGAATCCACGCACTTCCGTTCCATGAAAAAATTCGGGTATGTCCTGCATTTGAACCGGCACCATCATTGCCGGTAGCACCCACTGCAAGAATGTTTCCGTTTGCATTGAGTGATACAGATCCGCCAAAGCCATCTGACGCACTTTCTCCGTTTATATCAGCTCCTCTTTGAATCCATGCCGTTCCGTTCCATAAAAAAACACGGACATGTCCAGCATCTGTTCCGTTTCCATCATTTCCAATTGCTCCAACAGCCAGTGTTTGTCCATCGTCACTCAGAGAGACAGATGTACCATACGCATCATCAGAAGCTTCTCCGTTCAGGTCTGTACCCATTTGCACCCATGTATTCCCATTCCATGAATACACCCTCACATGCCCTGCGTTTAATCCGCTACCGTCGTTGTTGGGTGCTCCAATGGCTACCGTATTTCCATCTGCACTGATACTAACTGAAAAACCTGACCAATCATCAATCGCTTCTCCATTCAAATCAGCACCTTTTTGAATCCATGCCGATCCATTCCATGAATACACTCTTACGTGTCCCGAATTGGTGCCATTTCCATCGTTAAAATAAGCCCCAATAGCCACAGTAGAACCATCATCACTAGTTGAAACAGAAACACCCGAACGGTCGTTTGCCGCTTCCCCATGGATAGGAGCTCCAAGTGGCTGGAGATAGGTTTGTGCGGAAACAGAGCCTGCCAGAAGCAATGCAACAAGCAGAATACCTTTGCGGAAAAAATAGCTGTTTATCATGGAGTTAGTAAATGTATGTTCTGTTGATGAAACTCACTGAATTGGACTTTGGCATTATTTTCTATGCAAATATAAGAGATGTCCAATAAAGCATGTTGCAACACGCGTGTGTTAAGAGAAAATTAACACAACTGTTTTATTATTTATAAATAAGCAGGATTGTGAAACGCGTATTGCTCTTATACTCATTTGTAATGTTGAAAGTCAGCTTACTTTCCGTGATAAAGTTAGCTCAACGATATTGATGAGACCGACGGCCAGTAGTAGAACGCATCCATTCTCTGGGCCTCATCAATGAGCCCTGCATCATTTTTGGCGGAGTAGTTACCACTTCGTGAGGGTAATCTTCAACCAATGGGAAATCGGTGAAATCAGAAATGTTTTTTTGTGAGGCCAATACTGGTACACTCAACTTTATTTGTGGAATATGAAAAGTGTTTTTGTAGTTGTGTTCGGATCAAAAAATTACTGTTTGTAGTATAAATGTCAGGTTGGGGCTGATATTTAGGATGTGAAACATAAATATGCTAGCCTGCTTCTATAAACAGAAGCGACATGTAATTTGTAATCTGAAGTAAGGCTAAGGCAAAATTCGTTGTTCTAACTTATTTCCGTGAGTTAGACTTCGCTTGTTATTGTCTTAATAAGCGTTTAAGTAATCATATTTTATGCAACTGATTAACGCGCTTTTGTTTGAGTAATGTTATAACATGAATCAATCCCTTTTTACCTGTCTTTTCTTATTCAAAGTCATAAACAGTCGTTTCAAGTTCGTGTGCAATTAATGTGTTGTGAATAATTTCTTCAATTTCTGACCATTGACCGCCTGCAAGCCCACATCCGATTCTCGGCATATGTACGCTTGCATTCTGTCGTTTGGCAAATTGTCTAACTCTGTCTAAACACGCTGAAACTGAAGAATACCGAATTGGTGGTATCCCATCCTCGTCAGGTTTTATACCATGTTGAGCTATCATATTTGCAATCCAAATATCTTCTGTGACTTTAACAAATTGAACATTTCCTAATTCAAATTTCGTCTCAAAAGAGTATTTGTCTCTGCTTTCAAGCCTCTCAAAATTTACGATGTTCGACTGTTTAAACTCTTCGCCAGTAAACCAATTTCTATATTCCGTTTCAGGTTGGTTCCATCTTTTAGAAATTGCCATTACAAAACCTTCTCCCCATCCACCTACATCATTGCAAATATGAAGAATGACTTTTGTTCCCTTGCCCGTCGGATTTGTGGCGTCTCCTTTTATGAATTTTATGGGTGCTAATTTTATCTGTTTAAAGTCCTTATTTACTGATAATGTGTCAATATATAAGCTGAAGCCATTGTATAATGGAGAGTCTTTGTCTGAATATGGAATTATTCTTTCTTCAACCTCATTAGCATTAATGGGATAGCAATAATAACCTAGTGGCTTGTCCTTATTTGGTTTGCCAATGATTACTCTTTCTCCTTTCAATAGTTTCGCTTTGTTACCACCAGTATATGGTGCCATAAAGTGTGTCAAATAATTAATTTCAACATCCTTAATAGCTTCAAATACTTCCCCGCCTTTTTGGGGAGAAAGTCCTGTCGGTATTAATTCATTTAACAGCTTTCTTAGGTTTTCCATGGCAGGCGCAATAAAGTATCATATTTTATGCAACAGTTTTAAACGCTCCTGTTTAGCAAGCGAAACTCTGTAAACAAAGTCATTGATTGCTTCTTCATTCATACCTTGAACAACAAAATTTAATGTCGAGCCACCACCTGACATAATTGATATGATGTGTTGACGACTAAAAAACCAAGTAATAAAAAACACAATTCCCGTAAATAGACCAACAAAAATAATTTCAGGTACTCTGAATTGACCAGCAAAAAATATACTTACAAGAATTATTAATATCCCGAAAATAACAAGTCCAATATAACTCTTGTATTTTGTTTCAATTGAAGCAATATCCTCTAAAAAAATACTTATCCTGTAAGACTGTCCCCATTCATTTTCAGTCATTTGAATGCGATGGTCTGTTAGAACGACTTTATCTTTGTTAGAGGTGATAAGTTTTTGTTCGTTTGGCAGGAGTTGCATGGGTTTAAATTTCGAGTTGTATTAGCTTGATTTAGAGTAAACGTTCTAGGCTATGTGCAGCTGTGGATTCAGAATTCCGTCTGCCCAGAACGTCAAGCCTAATTTCTATTCTTTTGTTGATTGTTATTTCCGTTGCTCAATGGTATTCCGTCGAGCTGGAACTTTTGCTCAATATTGATTTTCTGCTAATTGCTCTTCCGTCAAGCCACACTTGCACAAAACCTCTTGTTGGCTGAAGTTATATTCGTGGTTTGCTGTCCAAAGCAGAATAAGGTTTTGACAATGGCTTGATTGTGTAATCTGTATTTTTAAGGAAAAGGGATTTCGCAGGAATTCTACTAGCAATTTCTCTTACTACTAAATAGTTTTTTGTCTTATTGTCAACTATTACCCATTTTTCTAAGTATGTAAATGGTTTCATTATATCGCTAAAGTTAAAAAAGATATTATTTGTTACAGTTTGAAATGTGTCGTCATCTGAAATTTCTGTAATAAATTCCCTTTTATCATTTGGAAACTGCAGCTTAAATTTTATCGAATAAGTTTCTGTATTTGATTTGACTTTCGGCTCAGCTAATGCTTGTTTTGTAGGCAACATTATTGAATTGATTTTTTGGTCAAAATGCGATTTTATATTCTCCAATAAATCTTCAATATTCACTTCTTTTATGTTAGTCTTTTCAAATTTATGGGTGGTAATATTAAGTATCGCCTTTTGGATAGGTTTTTTAAAATTTTCTTTGTCCAGCGTAAATCCTAGTAAATGAAGAATACGACCCAAAAATTCTTCAAAGGAATTTTTATCTGTTAATTGATATGCTTGTAACTCTTTTAAAGGCGATTTTATATTTTCTCTTTTGATGCCAATACAGATAGGAACTACAGTTTTTTTGAAGCCTTTAGCTAATCCTGCTTCATAATACAACCAAGGCCTGTCGACGCTATTTTGCGTTATCAACGCTATTAATATATCCGAGTTTTCAGCCTTTTGATGAATCTCTGAATACCAATGATCACCCGCATTAAATCCGCCATCAATTCTGTCGTCAGAAGAAAACCAAGTCTTAATTTGTCCAATTGAAGTTAATTTCAATGTATTTGCGACTATATCTGCA
>CALRTD020000361.1:0-5205 GCA_943371015.1 Synechococcus sp. UW140
GAAATTACCGTTTGGTATCACGGTCATCCCGAGACCGATGCATCAGGCTGGGGCGGATTTTATTTCCAGAGCGGTTATGCGTTTAATCTTGGCGTTGGTTTCGATGCCGATCCGCACAACTATGGCCGCGTGTGGCATCCGTGTTTCGATAATTTCGTAGAGCGCGCAACTTATCGTTTTGAAATCACCACCAACAGCGGCCGGCTGGCTTACTGTAACGGAATTTTAGTTGGCGATACAACTGATGTGGCCGGTTTCCGCACCCGCACGTGGGAAATGAATCAAACCATTCCGACCTATCTTGCATCGGTTGCAGTTGCAGCGTACACGCAAGTGAATTGGCAGCATGCAGGTGTAAACGGCACTATTCCCATTCAGCTTGTTGCACTTCCGGCGGATACCACGCCGATGAAAAATTCGTTTGTGAATCTTCCTGCGTGCATTGATGCATTTGAAGAGTTCTATGCGCCGCATCCGTTCAGTCATATTGGTTATTGCCTTGTACCCTTCAGCAGCGGAGCCATGGAACATGCCACCAACATTGCTTATCCGCGTGTAGCTGCCAATGGCTCGCTTACTTACGAAGCTGTGCTTATGGCGCACGAATTTGCACACCATTGGTGGGGCGATCTGGCCACCTGCCGCACTGCAGAAGATATGTGGCTCAACGAAGGCTGGGCCACTTATTCCGGCTACATCTTCCGCGAATGGGTGTATGGCTATGCCGATTATCAGCAAGGCATTCGCGAAAACCACGACGATATTATCCACTACGTTCACCTCCGCGAAGGCGGCTACCGCGCTGTTTCAGGTGTTCCGCATGCCTATACGTATGGCGATCATGTGTATCAGAAAGGTTCGGATGTGGCACACTCACTCCGCGGTTACATGGGCGATTCGCTGTTCAAAGTGGGGTTGAATTATCACCTCAGTCAAAGCCAGTTTAAAGATGTCAGCAGCGAAGATTTCCGCGATAATCTGGTTGCTGCAACAGGTCTCACCTACCTCAACGATTTTTTTGATGACTGGGTATTCAATCCCGGCTTCCCGCATTTCTCTATTGATTCGGTAACGTATGTTGGCGTTGGTCCGAACACCAATGCAACTGTGCATGTAAAGCAAAAACTCCGCGGCGCCCCGAATTACTACACCAATGTTCCGCTTGAGATTACCTTCTTCGGAGCTGCCGGCGAAGTAAACACACAACGCATGTTTGTGAGCGGCGCTGCTTCGGTGCAAACGTTTACGCTTTCGTTTCAGCCGGTGTATGCTGCTGCTGATTTCAACAATAAGCTGAGTGATGCAGTAAGCGATGAAAGCAAATACATCAGCACTACAGGAGCCAGCAACTTTACACTGGGTCGCATCAACCTTACCGTAACTGCTGCGCCTGATACCGCTTTTGTTCACATCACGCACAACTGGGCAGCACCCGATCCAATGCAGAACAATCCGAATAACTACCGCCTCGGACAAGGCCGTTATTTCAGCGTTGGCGGCATCTGGCCCGCCGGATTCAGCACCGATGCCCGCATGTACTACGATGGCCGTACTTCATCGCTCAGCGGTCCTGCAGGCTGGTTTGATAATGATCTCATGCCCGTAAACGGCGACAGTGTAATTCTGCTCTACCGCCGCAGTGCTGCCGACGAGTGGCAGGAATTTCCGCGCTACACCAAAACGCGCATCGGATCTTCGGCCACTTCAAAGTATGGTTACTTTTCCATTGATTCGCTCGTTCCGGGCGAGTATTGTTATGCGAATGGCGTTTCTACCGTGCTCATCGGTATCGACGAAGAAACCGCAGAGCCGTTTGCCGCACACCTCGGCATTTATCCGAATCCTGCACAGCAGCAAGCCACACTCAACTGGCCGGAAACCACCAACAATGCGCTGCTGATTGTTACTGATGGCTTAAGCCGCACGGTGTTTCAGCAGAATGTAAACGGCAATCAGTTTGTGCTGAATACTTCTGCGTGGAGTGAAGGGTATTATGAGGTTCAGGTGCGAAGTAACGGGAAGTTGGTGGCCAGGAATAGATTGGTGGTGGAGTGAGATGATCTTAACTATTTAGAATAAATCACAATACAATATGGGTTCTCGTAGTAAGAAATAAACTCAAAGCTCATGATTACACCTTTAGCTATTCTATCGACTTGCTTTTTGCAAATAACGTTGTGTTTTTTTTCAGTGTTACAACCAAAAGAAACTGTAAAACATGAATCCACGTATTTTAATCCACAGGAAGCATGTCAGTTAGTTGTACCCGCATCATTAACAATAAATTCCGAAAATAAATACTGGACAATATCCTGTGCTTGTAAGATTGAAGAATTCAAAATAGAAATTTATGACCGATGGGGAAAGAAAATGTACAGTTCCACTACCCTTGAAGACTCAAAATATATTCTTTGGGACTTTTGGAATTTCAAGAAGGAAACCTATTACTGGACAATTAACTATTCAGCGTACAAGAATGGCGAATTAGTTAAATTGAATCAAACAGGACATGTGACGATTTTATAAGTGCGGGTGCATATAATGGGAAGAAGCTGGTGTATAGGAACTGGCTGGTGGTAGAGAGATGGAGTTAATGTAATATATTAATGGATATAAATCATCCATAATAAAGTAATTTATCTTTACATCAAAAATAATATTATCAATGACATACAATTTATTCTAAACCCAACTAACTCATGAGTAACCATTTAGCTAATAAAAAAACAAGAATAACTGAACATCAAAAGTCGATATTAAATACGATTTTGATAATATTAATGACAGCTACTTTTGTATTGTTAGGAGTGAAAATAGTAAGCGGGAAATACTGGTTTGAATCCTATAATTTAAGCGAAAAGGGAGGACTCGGTGATGCTGTAAATGGGCTTAGTGCTCCATTCATTAGTTTTTTTAGTTCTATTCTAATTTATATAACATTCAAAGAGCAAAATAAAGCTAATAAACTACTTCAAACACAATGGCAACTTGATACTTTTTTGAAAATATTTAATGAAATGATAGAAAAAACAGATAAATTATATATAAAATCCATACATACAGATAGTAATGATAGTATTATTATTAGAGAATATAGAGGTATAGATATTTGCTACCATATTAAGATAGAACCGCTAGGGAATACAATTCCCAAAGACCTAGGCGATTTAATTTACATAATTGACGACCTGATAATATTATGTGAAATAGCAAATGAATCTCCTCAAAATAAGAAAATATTTATGAGTCAAAAGATTTTCCGGTTTTATCATTCAGGTCTACATAATGGCATAGGCCATCTGTATAATAAATTATCAACCAACTATTTGATATGTGCTCCTTTTAAAAATGCCGTCGTAACTTTAGAAGAAAAGTTAAATCGACTTCGTGAACTTAATAAAGAATTAGAAATAATGTTTTTATACATAGAAAGAGGAGGAGGTGATGGATATACTTGATAGTTCGAACGACTTTATATCCATCAAATCAATCTTCAACAGCCCTAGTTCAAATGAAAGTAAGGTAAGATTCAATAGGAGCTGTTTTCTTAAGATTTGTTCCCTACTTTTTACCAGACATCAATCAAATCTTCTATATATTTATCGGTGTAGCTGATTTAGACCAGATTTCGGAAGACAAGAATAAACGCTACTATCAACTCTAAATGAAACCGGCCAGTGAACGATTCACCGACCGGTTTTTATAGCAATAAATACAAGCTACACTCAAATCAGCTTCACGCCGTGAAGTTTACAAAGCCAGCTCAAATGCCCGGTGTGCAGATCTTCATGCATAATGTAATGCCGCACAGAAGTAAGAATCTCACCTTCCCCAGCCCACGTAAAGCCAGTTTGATTTGGCTGCGAAAGCAGTTCGGGATCAATTGTTTCGAGATGCGCGAGTGCAAGCTCATGAACTTTTACAAAACCGGCCTGTACTTCTTCCCACGAAAGGATTAATTCACAAAGTCATTTTGTGCAACCATTGAAAGCTAATTTCTACTTTAGCCAAATAAATTATTGCTCCTCTACATATTTATACTAACCCTATGATAATCGTCGAATCCATATTCAACAGCCCCAAATTCAAACGAAAGCAAAGAATAAGTAGATTAAAAAATACTTTAAATTTTTTACTTTCAATACTTCCCCTGGCATACATTTTCCGCAAAGAACTAAACAGCATTGACTGGGGAAGTGGGCTATACATAATGATACCCTTACTGATTTACTTACTGATTATGGGGCAAATCTCCCGAAGTGCCACATTTCACAACATGAAACTTAAAAATCAGATCGACAAAATCGAACTACGTGATGAGGAGTTAGTTGTTACTAACTATGCCGAAGAAAAAATTATCGTGCTCAAAAATTCATGTATTCTATATCCAGTTACCGACGCACCACACAGGTGGTACGGACGTCACAAAACCGACTTGCTTCTCACACTTGAAGATGGTTCTTGCTTTTATATCTACAAAGAACTGTTTAACACACATCAAATCGAAGACTGGAAATCGGATGATGCCAATAAACGGTATTATACAGTTTAATTGAAGATACTCATTGAATTTGGATCATTCAGACAGCTTTCTAGCTGTAAGATCGTTCATCAAAGACATCGTAGAGTGATTGACAGTATTATGAAATTTGAGATTTTATCAATTCATATCTCTTTTGACAAGGTATATGTATCTACTAAATGCCTTGAATTGGGTATAAATTTCTTTGTTTCAGAAACTTCATTGCTCGGTGGATTTGAATTAGAACAATACCTCGATCAGTCACGTTCAATTGATGAAAACGGAGAAAAACGCTCGGATCGATATGTGTTTCAACTGAAAAAAAATGCTGATCGTGAAAAAATAAACATTGGAGATATTTTAATACTTACCGATAATCATGCACTTGTTATTGAAATGGTAATGACTATTTCAGGAAGGAAAATGGGATGCGTTTTAGAATATAGTGCCGGAATTATTCCATTGAATACCTTGCTCATCTTTAACAATAAGAAATGGATAACGATAGAAGAAGCTGACTTTATTCTTCAGAAGAATCCAAATTTTCATTTCTACCAAAAAGCTAAAGAAAAAAACTGGTTATTATATTGGATAAGACCTGTAGATCATTCTGATCAACCAGAAGTTGGTTGCAAATTAATTGTGAATTCATCGGATACTTAATACTTATCAATTCGTCAAAC
>CALRTD020000362.1:0-5190 GCA_943371015.1 Synechococcus sp. UW140
ACCTGAAGCGCGTGATTCTTGATATCAGCAGAGAAGCTGGTGAATACGCGGAACTGACGACGATCTTGTTTGAGATAGCCCGGGAACTGACGACCTGTGTTCCACCAGAGTGAATAAACACTGGGAGCACGTGTACCGTTAAGGAGACCAAGGTTAGCAACAACCTGATCATAGTTGCGGATACCACCTACGAAGTTATCAAACACATACTCGGTGTAGTTTGTACCAAGCGGGTTTGATGAGTTAGATCCGTCGAAAGTAAGTGCAGAATCGGTAAATGCCTGCTGGATGTAACCGGTTACAACATCACCATTGGGAAGTGTGATGGTTCCGGGCAGGAAGAAACGGGTTTTGTACTGGGTAAATTTACCAACGTGTCCGTAACGGAAATATTCATCTTTATGTGAATCATCCTCACGGGTAAACTGATAACGGGTATAACCTACCTGAAGTGTATAGAAGGCATTCTTGATATTAGAAGCCGACTCTTGGCTGGTGTTGCCGAATCGCTGTGTGAGACGGGCATAAACACGCCAGGTGTTTTCAGTGATTTGCGGGTTATTCACCGGATTGAAAAGTGAATACTCATAAGTGAAATCATGACGACGGTTTACATCAATAGAACCACCAAAGGTGAGGTTCATGTTTGCTGTAGGTTTGAAGTCAATCTTCACGTTAAGACGTAAAGCACGGGTAGCTACGTTTTGACGAGCGCTGATTTTCTCGAGGTCGTCCATTGTAACAAACTCAGAGTTACGCAGGAAGCCTGCACCGAGCGGTGACGGGCGGAGCGGGTTTTCTTCGAGGTTGCGGAGCACATCGTCTTTTACTTTATAAGAGCCGATTGCAGAAGGATCGGGATCACGCTCTGAAACACCTTCACCTGAAATGATGAAGCCCAGCAAAGGCGATTTGTTGCCTGCTGAGTCTTTACGCATCCAGATCGGTCCGCCTACGCTGAAACCAACGAAGTTATAACCATAATCATCAAGCACTTCAGAAGTGATAAGTTCCACACCTCCGAAATACTGACTTTGCGGACCGCGGGTTGTAATGTTAACAACACCGCCGGCAGCGTCACCAAACTGAGCAGGAACACCACCTGTGATAACGCTTACCTGCTCAATGGCTTGCTGCGGCATATTGGCAGAACCAATAACACGCTGGCCATCAATAAAGTAAGCAGTACCACTTTGACGTGAACCGCGCATTTGGAGACCTTTGCCTTCATCCGACTGATAAACACCGGCAGTGGTTGAAGCCACTGAGTTGATGTTTTTGGAAGGCATGGCCAGGAACTCTTCGCGGGTTACCGTACCACCTGATTTTGTATCGGGGTCGATAAGCGGTTCCTTGTACTCCACAATTTCTACTTGCGTGAGCTGAGTAGCTGTGGCATTCATTTCGATGGTGATGTAAGTGGTTTTCAATTCAGAAACCACAATGTCACGCATCTCGGTTGTTTGGAAACCGGTGTACTGGGCTTTTACCGTGTACTTACCGGCATCAATAGGTTTGATGGTAAAATCACCGTTGATATCGGTGACAGTACCGGTTACCTGAACACCATTAAGTGAAGCAGTGATGACAGCAAAGGGAATACCTTCCCGAGTTGCTTTGTCAATTGCTTTCCCTTTAATGGCACCGCCACTTTGGGCCCAGGAGACGCCCGTGCCTGCTATTAGCAGAACAAGTGCAACGTAGAGTTTTCGCAGCATAGTTTAAATCTGTTTCGTTGTACCTTTTAAAAATAGGTCGTGCAAATTGAAGTTGGTAAATATAGAAAGTTTTGTTTTTGGCATGCAAAAGAAGTTTTAACAAATCTTTGCAGAACCATTAACAGCCTCTAAATGACTACTGTAGTCCTTTAGGCGGGCCGAGTAACTCGCTCATAATTACCGCATTCTGCCAATCGGACACTTCTGCTGCGGGGAGGGATGTGGATGTGCTTGCAGCAAAATTTAATCCGTCTGGATCATTTTGGGGGGATGTATTCCGGTGATCGAACTGATAAAGTTCGGTTTCGATGGCAGTTTCAGTATCGTACGCTGCTTCATCAACAATCTGCTCCTGACTGTATGACGCATACGGAGAAACAGCTGGTTGAGGAGGCGGTGTGTACTGAGCCTGCATCTGATTTGAAAGAACGACTTGCCGCAACCATTGATCAACTTGCTGCTGTTGTGCCTGACGCTGCTCTGGCACTACACGGGATGAGCCTGATGATCCTTTCTGCGCTTTAACCGCATTCCGGTACATACGGTATAATAAAACAAAGATAACAACAGCTATGTATATATAATTGACCGGAGGCATGTTTCTTTCTTATGGTTTGTCTTAAACCGTAATCGGGCAACCCGGCGGCATAAGTGGTTTATTATATCGTCTATTTTCTGCTGAACCAGCGCTTAAGGAAGAATTCCCGCTTGTTGCTGTTGTGTCTTTTCGACTTGCGGGCAGTTTTCTTCATTTGCTTGCGGGTTCGCTTATCGTTGTTGAATTTCTTACGGTATTCTTTCCGCGCCTTGGCATCGGTCATGTTCTTTTTGCGCTCTTCTTTCCACTTTTGTTTGGCTTTCTGGCGCTCAAGGCGACTGTTGGGGGCTTTCTGTTCGGTGCCGGAACCTGTACCTCCACCCTCTCCGCCTGCGGTTTGGGCTGTTCCGGTAAGCGAGAGCAAAAATAATAGTAAAACGGCAACCAGCCGAATCAACTTGCGTCTGTTATTCATTACCAACAAATTTATATTTTTTACTGATTGACACTTTACTAACTTTGAAACTGATGAAAAGTAAATTTGTGTTTCGCTTGTTTTCGGCTTTAATGTTGGTTGTACTTTTAACCACTTGCCGCAGAGAAGAGCAGATTGTGCCGAATGTGGCCGTAAACATTACACTTTACATAAACGATCCGCAAAATGTGTCGCTCACAACAATAGGCGGCTGGCTTTATGTAAACGGAGGTAACCGCGGCATTGTTGTTCACCGGGTTTCTCAAAATCAATTTGTAGCCTTCGACCGCACCTGCCCCTACCGTCCTGATGAAACAGCCTCGCAGGTAAGTGTCGATTCATCAAACGTAATTCTCGAAGATCGCTCCTGTGGTTCCAAATTCCTGCTTTCCGACGGCAGCGCCATTCAAACCCCAGCGCTTGTTCCGCTTAAAGCCTACACCACTGCTTTCGATGGCAACGCGATTCGTATCGTTAACTAGCCTGTAGCCTCCTCGCTTCGCTCGGAAGTTTCAGCACAATGCTGAATGCTAAATTATGAATGTTGAATGCCTTAAAATACCAAACAAAAACTCCCGAAAATCAAAGATTTTCGGGAGTTTTATTTGGTGAGTGACGGCGTGAATCGTTCTACACTTTACACTTATCACTTTACACTTCCTAGTAGCGGTATTGCTCAGGTTTGAACGGACCGGCAACGCCAACCCCAATGTATTCAGCTTGTTCGTTGCTGAGTACGTCGAGTTCAACACCAATTTTAGCGAGGTGCAGCATAGCTACTTTCTCATCGAGGTGTTTGGGCAGTGTATATACTTTTTTCTCGTATTTATCAGAATTTGCCCAGAGTTCAAGCTGTGCAAGTGTCTGGTTGGTAAACGAGTTTGACATTACAAACGACGGGTGACCGGTAGCGCAACCAAGGTTTACGAGGCGGCCTTCGGCAAGAACAATAATGTCTTTTCCGTCGATGGTATATTTATCAACCTGCGGCTTGATTTCCTCTTTGGTTGAGCCATAGTTTGAGTTGAGCCATGCCATGTCAATTTCGGTATCGAAGTGGCCGATATTGCACACAATTGCGTTGTGCTTCATGGTACGGAAATGGCGCTCGGTAATGATGTTCATGTTTCCGGTAGCGGTAACAAGAATATCGGCACGTTTAGCCGCTTCATCCATCTTGCGAACCTCATAACCGTCCATTGCTGCCTGTAGCGCGCAAATCGGGTCAATTTCGGTTACAATAACGCGAACACCCTGGCTGCTCAGCGACTGAGCTGAACCTTTTCCAACATCACCGTAACCGGCAACAACAGCAACTTTTCCGGCCAGCATAATATCGGTAGCGCGGCGGATCGCATCAACCAGCGACTCGCGGCAACCGTATTTGTTGTCGAATTTTGATTTTGTAACTGAATCGTTGATGTTGATAGCGGGAACGAGCAGTGTTCCTTTTTTCATGCGCTCATAAAGACGGTGAACGCCGGTTGTTGTTTCTTCTGAAAGACCGCGGATTCCGGCAGCCAGTTCAGGATATTTATCAAACACCATATTGGTGAGATCGCCGCCATCATCGAGGATCATGTTGAGCGGCTGACGTTCTTCGCCAAACCAAAGTGTTTGTTCGATACACCAGTCAAACTCCTCAGCAGTCATACCTTTCCAGGCATAAACCGAGATGCCGGCAGCAGCAATAGCAGCAGCAGCATGATCCTGAGTTGAGAAGATGTTGCACGATGACCAGGTAACTTCTGCACCCAGTTCAACAAGTGTTTCAATCAGCACTGCGGTTTGGATGGTCATGTGCAGACATCCTGCAATGCGCGCGCCTTTTAGTGGTTTTGAAGCACCGTACTCGGCACGGAGCGACATCAGGCCGGGCATTTCTGCCTCAGCGAGTTTGATTTCTTTGCGTCCCCACTCGGCCAGCGCAATATCTTTCACCTTGTATTTGGTGTAATTAGCGGTCATTGTGCTCATTATTTTTTGTTTTTGAAATCCCTTTTCGGGGATGCAAAGGTACAATTTTCTCTCAAAAGCATAAAAGTTGCTACTTTGGTGCCCGATGGGTTTAATCCGCGATGAAATTACCGGCTCACTTCGGCTTGCGCTTTGGGAAACAACCGAATCGGAAGCCGAGTTGCTGGATTTGTGGAAAATTGAGACTTCAGGCAAGGTAATGCCTGAAACTTACACCCATCCGCACAGGCGACGGCAATGGCTGGCTTCACGTGTACTGCTGCATCATGTACATCCTGATGAGCGTATGAGCTATGATGAACATGGAAAGCCCTGGCTTACTGTTCCAGGCCGGCATATTTCACTTTCGCATACCCGTTCAACCATTGCGCTGCTGAGCAGTCCTGAACATTGCGGCATTGATATCGAAATCATCAGTCCGAAAGTGGAGCGGATAGCCAATAAATTTCTGAAGCCGGCAGAAGTGGAAGCAGCACTGCACG
>CALRTD020000363.1:0-5189 GCA_943371015.1 Synechococcus sp. UW140
ACGGGACGTTCAATATCTCTCAACTGTTTGCTTCGCGCCAAAAATCCGCTGCGGACTCAGCTTCTCCGGCAACAGCAATGAAACTGAAATCAATAACGCTTGATTCGGTTCACATCACTAAGTTCAACGAAGAAAATGGTGTTTTACTGAGTAATCGTATTGACAAAGCAAAAGCTAAAGTAGATCTCAATAACGATTTTTTTGATGTTGATCTTGAGGCTGCTCTGGTGTTTACACTTGTTGTAAAGGGTGATACAAGTTTTCTTCATGATAAACACCTTGCACTAAATACCGGTTTACATATTAATCATACCACCGGAAAAATAACGCTCGATCCGTCGGAGGTAAAAATTGAAAAGGCTGCATTTTCAATGCAGGGCTCGGTAGATGTGAAAAAAGATATGTTGCTTGACCTGAAATTTTCGGGCAACAAACCTAATTTCGAATTGTTGCTTGCTTTTGCGCCACCTGAACTCACACCGTTTTTAGAGCAGTATGATAACCGCGGGCAGATTTATTTTGATTGTACGATAAACGGCCCAAGTATTAACGGATTTCAGCCTGCCATTAATGCCACATTTGGCTGCAGCAAAGCTTATTTCGACAATACAGAAACAAAGAAAAAGCTGGATCAGATGCAGTTCAAAGGCTCGTTTACAAACGGAACAGCCCGAAATGCTTCTACGATGAAGTTTATGCTTCAAGACTTTTTTGCAAAACCCGATGCCGGAAAATTTACAGGAAGTTTAACGGTTTCCAATTTTACCGCTCCTGAAATTGATCTTAAACTCAATTCCGATTTTGATCTTGAATTTTTAGCGCGGTTTCTGAATATCAAATCGCTCAGCGACTTGAAAGGTCGGGTTGTGCTGGGTATGAATTTTCATGATCTTATTGATCCGAATTTTCCTGAACGAAGTTTGGAGCGATTAAACGAATCGTACGAAACAACTTTGGAAGTAACTAACCTTAGCTTTTTGAGTTCAAAGCTTCCTGTGCAACTTAATGATTTAGACCTAAAAGCACACATGGAAGGCCACGCTGCGCAGATTGACTATTGCCGCCTTGCAATGGGTAACAGTGATCTGTCGATTAACGGAAGCATCAGCGATTTGCCGGCAATTATACACCATACAGCGCGCGAAGTAGAAACAAAATTCGCACTCAAAAGCAACAAACTCGATTTAAAACAACTGACCACACGAGATAGCGGCCAAGGAAAACCGTTTGATGAAGTGATTGAAAACCTGAGCATGAACTTGCACTTTGTGAGCTCGGCTAAGGCAATTACCGAATCTCCGAATTTACCCTTGGGCGAGTTTTACATTGATAATTTGTTTGCCGATTTACAACACTTCCCGCACACCCTGCACGATTTCCATGCCGATGTATTGATTGATACCACTGACTTTAACGTGGTTGATTTCAGCGGTATGGTTGATGAAAGTGATTTTCACTTCAACGGAAAACTTACTCATTACGATAAATGGTTTGAAGAACATCCTAAAGGCGACACCAAAGTAGAGTTTGATTTAACATCAAAATTTCTGCAGCTGAGCGACTTTTTCACTTACCGAGGAGTAAATCATTTACCCGAAGATTGGGCAAAAGAAGAAGTGAAAAATTTCAAATTACATGGTTTGTCTCAGCTGTACTTTGAAAATGGCTGGAAGTTTATCGACCTTCAGCTAGAACGGTTGCAGGGCGCTTTTTCGGTGCATCCGATGAAATTGAACCGTGCTTCGGGGCGTTTTCATTGGGAGAAAGACCAGTTAACCATCGAAAATTTTTCAGGACAAATGGGCAAAACCGATTGGCTGGTGAATGCCGATTATTACATAGGAAAAGTAAACAAGCAGCGCACCAAACGCGATAAGCTAAAACTTCAGTCGGCAAATCTTGATTTTGACGAACTGTTTAGCTATCAGCAGAAGAAAACGGATAGTCTTCAAGGAGGTGCACACGATAGTGTATTTAATATTTATACACTTCCTTTCCCTGATATGGAAGCCGATTTGCGCATTGGTCATTTGAAATATCACAAATTTAACCTGAACGGTTTTACCGCCAAGCTGCATACAACTCCCAATCATGTCTTGGAGATAGATACGCTGCACACCGGAATTGCGGGTGGACAATTGGGGCTGAGCGGCCGTTTCGATGGCAGCAATCCCAATCATATTGTGCTTTACCCGATGATGAGTTTACAGCAGGTGAATATGGATCAGTTGCTGTTTAAGTTTGATAATTTCGGACAAAACTATGTGCTTTCAGAAAACCTTCATGGCAAGGCAAGTTGTAAAATTTCAGGTTTTGTGCGTATGCATGCCGATCTGGTACCGATGCTCGAAGAATCGGATTTGAAAATTAATGCAGAAGTAACGAATGGAAGTCTCAATAATTACGCTCCGCTGCAAGCACTCAATAATTATTTTGGCGATAAAAATCTGAACGCTGTAAAATTTGATACACTGCGCAATGAGTTTACGCTGAAAAACGGACTGCTGAAATTTCCGCTGATGACCATTAACTCTACCCTGGGCTTTCTGTTGCTGGAAGGCGAACAGCAACTAACCGGGCAGGGACAAATGGAGTTTTATTTCCGCATACCGCTACAGCTGGTTACAGGTGTGGCCCGCAATAAGCTTTTTGGTCGTAAAAACGATACTCCCGATCAACAAGGCGATGATGAGATACAGTATATGGACGAAGATAAAAACACGAAGTTCATTCACTTATCGCTGAGCGGTACTGCTGATCATTTTATGGTGAAGCCGGTGAAAGCGAAGAAAAGAAAGAATGCTTAATTCAGCAACTTTTAAACTCATTAGCCCCCCATGCTTTTGAAAAAACATCTTTTTTTACTTCTTACAACTCTTTTCGGGATTTATTCCGCTGCAACTGAAACCGATCAAACCTTTCAGGGCTGGAAAGAACTGCGTATCGGTAAGCATTATGAAGAAGTAAAACATCTGCTTTATCAAGTTAAAAGCTATACTCCCACTCTTGAACGTTTAATCTGGCATTCTTACACATACAATAGCGGATATCAAATACCTGATGATTCTCTCAAAACAAATTTTTACAGAGCGATCAACAGTAAAGGGTATGATAAATATTACGGGCAAAATGTTAGCCATACCGAAATAGAATTCGATAAAGATCAGCGCATAGCTTCCGTTTCAATTTATTTCCTGAACGACTACGCCTACACAGTTTACAAAGCATTTCAAGATCAAATGGCTCAGAAATACAAAGTAAGTTCCGAAAGAGGCGAACCATTTTCCGCCTTCAGCTTTAGAACAAAAGATAGTTTACAATGGATGTTTTGCTCAAATTATTGGGTCGACAGCGCACACATTACTACCACGATGATTCGCCATTCACGTACGGGAAATTCTGTTTTTGATTGCGCAAAACGTATTCAATCACTTTCCGTTAATCGGCTTAGCTATACTGATGAAACAAGTGGTTTCGGACCTTTCCGTTTAGGCAAGACCAGAAAAGAACTTGCACATTTAATACAGAAAGAAAAAGGCTTTAGTTATCAATTGCTACTGGGTGAGGTCAGGAATACACATTTTTCACCCGATTGTTATCACCCCGCTCAGGCACTCAGCAAATTCAGTAAGTACATTTCTGCAGACATCATTTCTGTTGACATCATTTCTGTTGATTTGTTTTTTGATTACAAAGATGTACTCACTGAAATAGTGGTTGTGATGAGAAATACAGAACAAGTCCAGACTACCCTTTGCAACAAATTTGAACAACTGCTGGGTGATCAGCAAAATAAAATACGCCACAGTCAACGATATAAAATGCGACAGCTGGAATGTCACTATTTATGGGCTGTTAAGAAGGTTCAAATCACACTGGAAAACTTTTCCAGAAACACCGATGATAAAACGGCTAACCCTGATGTACTGTTTCTTTCATATAGGTTACACAACTGAAATAGCTGTTTTCCTCTAGCCGTTGAGAAATCAGACCGTTCAATTTGCAACAGTTGATCAAATAATTGTGCCGTTAAATCTTGCAAGGATTGCCACGTTTTCTCCATTTGCTTTTTTTCAAGCCGTAAATTCTCCAATGTTCCCGGTGCCGGTTCTGTATAAGTTTACACACAAAACCACGACCCATGAACAAAATAGTTTTTGCATTACTTTTTATGCTTTCCGTCTCTGCACCACTGTTGGCGCAGCAGAGCGAAAACAGAAGTCCCGGCAATTCGAATGCAGTTGCAGCTATCGTTGATGCAGTGCAAGCCCCAAATTCAGCTTCCTCATCAAGCTGCTATGGGGCTGATTTAATTCAATCCCGCAAACGTGTTCCTGTTGATACTTCACAGCGGCTGGCCAATCCAGGCAACGGCGAACCGGATCAGTTGAAAAAACGAGTGCCGGTTGATACTTCGCAGCGGCTGGTCAATCCAAGCAACGGCGAACCGGATCAATTGAAGAAACGAATGCCGGTTGATACTTCGCAGCGGCTGGTCAATCCAGGCAACGGCGAGCCGGATCAATTGAAGAAACGAATGCCGATTGATACTTCGCAACGGGTTGGCAATTTTGAAACTACAATTACGGTTTATCCGAATCCGGCTTCCGGTACACTTTATCTGCGTCAACTTCCCGATCAAACACTGGTTCGATTATACAGCAGTACCGGACAATTAGTAGTTGAAGAACGAGGAACGGGAAGCGCACTCGATATACAACTAAATTCATTAGCCGAAGGTGTTTATCTATTGCAATTCCCTGAGCTGAACAAAGTTGTTCGAATAGTTCATGCTTTTTGAATAACGAAGTTCGCCCGCGAGTACGCATACAAAACTCTGTCATCAGTCGTAACTTCACACCTAAACAGAGCTACGGGAAAGTTGATTTCCCGTAGCTTTTTAATTATATTTAAAGATATTCTCCCAAACTGTTCAACCAACTTTCATTTTTATGCTCCGTAAGCTATTACTCACCACCTTACTTGCCACCGGATTTCTGTCGGCTGAAGCTGCCATTTTTACCGGTACAGATGCGCAGAAAATTGTACCCGGTACATCAAAAGTTGTAATTGATGATGTACGTCAAACACTCTCTTTTGCTGTGTTTGATCAACCTGTTGTTACTTCTGTTGGATATGAATTATGGCTGAAACAATTGCTGAAAGTTGGTAACGAAACACGGTTTGAA
>CALRTD020000364.1:0-5178 GCA_943371015.1 Synechococcus sp. UW140
AATCGGCAGCCGATGTAAAAAAGATTGAAAAGTCGAAAGAATACTTCCAGAAAGGCAAGTACGACAAAGCCATCAGTACCATTGCTAAAGTACAGGCCAATCCAAGCTACAACTACGATAACGACGTTTGGAACCTTCGGGTTATTTACGAATACTACCGTTACAAAACACAGCTCAACAAAGACATGAGCGATCTCGTGCGCAAAGCACAGAGTTCAAAAACCTACACGGTAAATGTGAATAATCTGAAGTTCATCGAATACATGAACCAGATGCTCAACCAATGCAAATGGGCTACAGTAGCTTGCGAGAAACAATCGCTGGCCTCAGGTATTTTGTTTGATGAATTGGTTGCAGAAAAAACAGATACTGCTGTTACTGATGATGCTAAAAAAGCCTACAACCAGGGCGACGAAGAATACAATCAGGAAAACTACAGTGCTTCAATTAAGCAATACCAAAAAGCTATTCGCGAAGACAGCACCTACTACAATGCTACACTCAGCATTGGAATGGCTTACCGCAAAATGGAAGAGTGGGAAAAAGCAATTCCGTGGTATATCAAAGCCAAAAAAATGCAGCCGCAATTGCTTAAGCCGCACATGGACCTTATCGACTGTTACATGAAACTCAAACGCTGGGATGAAGCTTACGAAGCCTGCATCGACGGCATTATCTGCTACCCTTCAAACTCGCTGTTCGAATCGCTTACAGAAATTTGCGAGAAAAAAGGCAAAAGCTTTAATCGCCACTGGATGTCGCGCAATATCCTTCCCAACCGCATGAATACCGAGCAGGATCAGCCGCAAAGCGAAACCTGGCAGTTTTACCGCTCGGCTAAAAACAAAATTGCCGACAACTGCGATGATAAAGGAATCATTACTTCTTCAACCGAACTGACCAGCCAAAAATATATGGAAGTATATAGCTGGGAATATATGATGAAGAAAGATGATACAGACGAGAAAGAATTTGGCTTTGCCCGCCGCATGGAAAAAGAAGGATTTCTCGATTGCTTTGTTTTTGTAAGCATGTATCACATCAATTTCCGCGAGCAGTACATCGACTTCTCTAAAAATAATGCTGATCGTATCCGCACTTACATTAACACTTATTTAGTGAAGTAAGTCAAATGATACAAAAGCAAACGGCCTGAGATTAAGATCTCAGGCCGTTTGCTTTTGTATCAAAAACCATCAAACCACAAACCCAACACCGGCTGTAGTATGCGTTTGCTCGTCAATAAGAATAAACGCACCATTGTATTTATTTACCGCATAACTATCGGCAAAAACAGGTTGTGCTAATTTCAGTGTAATGTTTCCGATCTCGTTCAGCTGCAATTCTTCGACACCTGCTTCTGCGCTAAAATTCTCTACGTTAATGCGATTGTTCAATGCAACTACTTTAGCTTTTACTCTGTTTATTCCGTGCTGAAGCAGATACATTCGTCCAGCACGAATTGGCTGACTGTCGAGCCAGCAAACATTTGCAGTTAACTCTTTCAAAGCCTCGGGAGTTGCTGACTGAGTAGTCAGCATTCCACCGCGGCTGATGTCGATTTCATCTTTCAGTGTTAGTACAACACTGCTGCCGGCCTCGGCAAAATCCACCTCGCTTCCGGATGCGAACACTGCGGCAATTTCCGATTGCTGAAGCGATGGAAAAGCAGTTACTTTATCGCCCTTACCAAAGCTGCCCGAAGCAACACGTCCGGCAAAACCTCTGAAATCATGGTACTGCTCTGACTTAGGGCGTATCACCTGCTGAACCGGGAAACGGGCAGGCAGCAGTTTATCATTGCTTCGGTAGTCAATTGCCTCTAAAGTTCCGAGCAAACAATTCCCGCTGTACCAAGGCATCGCTGCCGATTGTGTTGAAATATTTTCACCATAGAGCGATGCTACCGGAATAAATGAAATCTGCTGTTCTTTATATGAGGCTGCCGATGTAAGGGCATTGAATGCTGCTTTCACGGTTTCAAAAACCTGCTCACTGTAGCCTGTTAAATCCATTTTATTTACACACACCACAACATGCGGAATCCGCAAAAGCTGTGTAATGTAATAGTGCCGGCAGGTTTGTTCAACAATACCATTTCGCGCATCAATAAGTATAATTGCAACTTGCGCGGTAGATGCACCGGTAATCATGTTGCGTGTATATTCAAAATGCCCGGGCGTGTCAGCAACAATATACTTTCTCTTGGGTGTGCTGAAATAAATATGCGCCACATCAATGGTAATCCCTTGTTCACGCTCGGCTACAAGCCCGTCGGTAAGCAGCGAAAGATCAGGATAGTCGATACCGCGGCGGCGGCTGGCCTGCATTACTGCATCTAGTTTATCTTGCGTAATACTGTTTGTTTCAAACAGCAGCCGCCCGATGAGCGTACTTTTTCCGTCATCAACACTGCCTGCGGTTGCAATTCTGAGAATATCCATAATTCAGTTTCAGATAAACGATTTTATGATGAGGCGTACACTCCAGAATATTACCAGTACACCAACAGCAATAAGCAATGTGCGTGTTGGTAATTTCCCGGAAAGCCTCACCGCTATTGGCGAAGCAACAGCACCGCCAAGTAAAAGTCCGACAATAACCGGCCAGTGACTGGTTCCTGCTGCAATAAAAAAAGTTGCAGCACTGGTGAGTGTTACAAAAAATTCGGTGAGGCTTACTGAGCCAATTGCATAGCGCGGATTTCGTCCACCGGCCAGCAAAGTACTGGTTACAAGCGGCCCCCAGCCTCCTCCGCCAAACGAATCAAGAAAACCGCCTGCAGCAGCAAGCCAGCCGATGCGTTTTACTTTTCGTTGTGTTTTACTGTTGCGCAGTGCACGAACTAAAATCCGAATGCCCAGCAAAAAAGCATAACCGGCAAGCAACGGCATCAGCCATTGTCCGGCATGCGATCCCATCAGAATCAAACCAATTGCACCAAGCGCTGCTCCAAGAACACCGGGAATAACCAGATGGCGGAAAAGTTTTCGGTTTACATTTCCAAACTTGTAGTGACTGTATCCCGAAATACCGGAAGTAAATACTTCGGAAGTATGAATTGCCGCACTGATTGTAACCGGATTTATTCCTGCAGTCATCAGGCAGGTAGCTGAAACCAGACCGTAACCCATGCCCAGCGCACCATCAATAAGCTGCGCCAGAAAGCCGGTGAGTACATAAATGCCAAATGCTCCTGCAAACAATTCGCCTGTTTGCGACAGCAATTCGCGCACCGGCGGCAGTGGTAGATAAGAAAGCAAAATATGACCGATGAGCATAAGTCCGAAACCTGAAATAAGCACGGTTACTATTCGCTTCCAGTTCCGCTCACTGCCCTGGACAACTACTTGCTCAGCTTCTGCAAGAACTGGAGTAGTCTGAATCGGCTCTTCGTGACCGGCAGCTACAGAAAACAAAATGTTGCGCGGTCGGCAATCATTTCTAAGCTGTTCTGTAAGATCGGTGTATGGTGTTGCAGCAATTACAAGTTGTACATCGATCAGATCTGTCTCATCATATACTTTTTGCACCAACTGAAGATTGCTGTAATCCAGCGCAAGCTGCTGAAACGGCTGACTAAAAAACGGGGCCAGCAATGTTATTTCTGTATCCGGCGACTGTTGTAAAAGCTGAAGTGCAAGCGCTGCACCTCTTGCCCCGTCGCTAACGATAAGCACACGCTTGCTGTCGGGCAGCACAAAAACAGGCTGACCGACAATGTCATTAGCAAGCAGGTGGGCAGTATTCATTTCAATCAGAAATAGCCTTCTTTTTTCCGCTGCTCCATGGCAGCTTCACTGCGCTTATCGTCGATTCGGGCACCGCGCTCCGAAATTTTTGCAGCAAGAATTTCAGTAATAATCGTATCAACAGATGCGGCTTCTGATACCACTGCTGCTGTGCAGGTCATATCACCAACTGTTCTGAAACGAACTGTTTTCCGGAATGGAATTTCATCCGACTGCACATTCAAAAACTCGCTGTGCGGCCATATCAAGCCGTCGCGTTCAATTACATCTCGTTCATGCGAAAAGTAGATCGACGGAATTGCAAGATTTTCTTTTTGGATGTACGTCCACACATCCAGCTCAGTCCAGTTACTGATCGGGAATACACGTACATTTTCACCGACATCAATAATTCCGTTGAGCATATCAAAAAGTTCGGGGCGCTGCTTCTTCGGATCCCATTGTCCGAAATCGTTTCGTACAGAAAACACGCGCTCTTTTGCTCTTGCTTTTTCTTCATCGCGTCGTGCACCGCCAATGCAGGCATCGAATTTAAATTCTTCAATCGCATCAAGCAGGGTTACTGTTTGCAGCACATTACGACTGGCATATTTACCGGTTTCTTCTTTAACACGGCCAGTGTTTATCGTATCCTGTACATTACGCACAATAAGCTCTGCACCTGTTTCTTTCACAAGCCAATCGCGGAACTCTATTGTTTCAGGGAAATTGTGACCTGTGTCAATATGCAGCAGCGGAAACGGAATGCGCGCCGGCCAGAATGCTTTTTGTGCCAGACGCACAAGCGTTATTGAATCTTTACCTCCGCTGAATAACAAAGCCGGACGCTCAAACTGTGCGGCTACTTCGCGCATGATGTAAATGCTCTCGTCTTCAAGCGGTAAAGGGAATTCGGGTGTTGCAGACATAAATGAATGTGTAGTGAGCAAGACGGTAAAGTTAAGCGGAATGCAGTCCGCATTCTTTTTTAGAATTTTCCCACCACCAGCGCCCCGCTCTTGTGTCTTCACCGGGTTCAACTGCCCGTGTGCAGGGGGCGCAGCCAATGCTTGGAAAACCTTTTGCATGTAAAGTATTGAGCGGGATTTTGTTTGCTGTGGCGAATGTTTCGGTTTGTTCAAGACTCCAGTCGAGCAGCGGATTACATTTGAGAATGCCGCGCGTTGTATCCATTTCCCAAAACTGCAACCGTTCGCGTGCTTCGCTTTGTGAAGCGCGTAAGCCGGTGATCCACACTGTTGCACCTTGAAGTGCGCGATTTAACGGATTAACCTTCCGGATCTTGCAACATTGCTTGCGTTGTTCAACAGATTGGTAAAAGCTATTGATACCGTTTTCATTCACAAACAGTTCAAGCTCTTCTTTATCCGGAAAAAAAACATCAACAGCTACTTTGTAACGGGCTCGTGTAAGTTCAAATACATTG
>CALRTD020000365.1:0-5171 GCA_943371015.1 Synechococcus sp. UW140
ACGAAGAAAAATCAGAGCGTGAAAAGAAATCATCAGACGATAGCTTTAAACATTGGCAGGGAATAGATTTCGGCGCAGCCGGTTACCTCAGTGCCGATAATCAGCTTGATTTGCCGAATGGTTTCGAGCCTTTTGAGTTGAACTATGCAAAATCGTATGTGTTTGGTTGGAATATGTTTCAGAAGAACATGCACATTTATCGCAATAACCTGAATCTCGCTACAGGTATCGGACTAACCTGGTATCACTACAATTTCAAAGGCAGTTACACACTCAATACCAATGTGCCTTTCCAGTCATCGCTGTTTGATTCGACCAAGAATTTCAGTCGTAACCGCTTCAATATGTGTTATGTGAATGTGCCGCTGATGCTTGAGTACAACAGCAATAACAACGATGCAGGCCGTTCATTCCATGTAGCTGGCGGAATGCAAGTTGGCTACAATGTTTTCAAAAACAAACTCAAGCAGCGCTACGAAGAAAACGGACAAACCGAGAAGCGCGTGATCAAAGATGATTTCAACGTAAATCCGTTCCGCATTGATGCCATGGCACGTGTTGGTTACGGCAGCTTCTCCATTTTCGGCACATATTCACTTACATCATTGTTTGAAAAAGAAAAAGGTCCGGTGTTCTATCCCTTTACAGCCGGCATCCACTTTAACTTCGATTAATTTGCTGCTAAGTGCAGCGCAACGATTCTGCTGCAGCGGAAACAGAAACCACCCTTCCCATTGCTTCCGGGAAGGGTGGTTTTTTTTTGATGGCGAGTATGTTTATTTATTCTTCTCGTCTTCTTTTTTTTCTTGCTCTTTTTTAGGAGAATTAGCTCCAGAGAGTTCACTCACGGATTTAAAACGACATGCTTGTAAAAGTTTACTAACATCATCAACACGTTTACCATTCAGTTCGTCAATAGAGGTGTAAATCCCAATACCTGTTTCTATGATTCCTAGAACTGCAGTTATTGGAGCCGTTAATGGGTCTGTAATGTCTTTAGCATCCGCATTTTTAAGTTTGTAAGTTTGTATTCGTTTGGTCAATGTAAGATCAATTCGAAGGATATCTGAATTGAATTTCTCAAACTCAGAGTGACAAGTTTTTAGATTATTGATAAATAATTTCATATGACTTGTCCCTTTAGGGTTGTTTATTTCAATATTCCCTTGTTTGCGAATTTTTCGATTAAGTCGTTTCATAAATAAGACTTTGTTTCGAGAGTTTATAACATAATCTAGCTGAATAATTATTCTGTCGTAAGCAATTTGCAGGCGGGTGTATTTTACAGAAATTGAATCAATGGAATTTTGAATCAGGTTTATTTCACGCCTTAAACTGTCTGCCTTTTCGAACTTCTTTGCATTTTGAAATGTATCCATTTGAGCCTTTAAGGCACTAGCTTTCGTCATCCATATATTAATGAAAAAGCCAGTTCTGTATTCTGAAGTTTGTTTAACTAACATCAAGTGAGAAATAATGCCAGTTTCTTGAAGTTGAATTGGAGGAAGTGGTACAGGATTTTGAGCATATCCTGATGTCAAAGAGATGATCAGGATCGAGATAGCCGAGAGAAAAATTTGTTTCGTTTTCATTATGAAGGAGTTTTAGTTTGTTCAATGCAAAACTCTTTCAATTACTGAATGTAAAATAGCGTGAGATGCACAGAAATAGGAGGGTGTTTTTCCCGGGGAAATTTTTCGGGTGAATCCTTAGGGGCTAAGAGATTATTACGGGGAAGTTATGATTTTCTGTTTTTATTTCGTTGATAATCAATAGTATAATTTGTTTGGTTTGAGATTGACTTTTCCTCGTTGAATTTGTGAATATCGTGGCTAATATTTGCTGGAAACAAGTAATATAAACCTCAAAAAGTAAAAAACATGATTGTTAAGATTAGTCCAGACGTGCCTTTAATTCAAGGCAAAGAATTAAGTTACGATCAAATTGTTGAGATGGTAGTAGCTTATAGAGATTCACAATTTAATACATTAACACAAGAACTAGGTAGAGAAGATTCTCGTTATACTTGGTTTAACATTGATGAACTTATCGATTTCTTGCAAAGGATGAAATATGTTCATGAAGCTACGGGGTGTCGAATCTATTTTGCGTCTCATACTCAAGCTGTAATTGATCAAGTAGCCGGTACGGATAGTGCATACTCCGGCTATGCAGGCAGAATGACTCCGATATTTATAGCAACAAAAAAATATGGAAATAATGAGTATGAACTTATCGAGTCGAACCAGTTTGTGGCTATACCCGGATTTGATTTTGGAACATTGAATCCTCCTGGTGCAAATCATCATATTCAAAGAACGACTCAAGAACCACAATCTGATATTGTAGTAGAGGTGTATTAAGTATTATTCAATAGTTAGTTTTATAGCATATATTTCATATTTACGGCAATTAACTAACTTCCCCACATGCTCCAAACCGCCTACCTCATCACACTTGCACTTCTGCTTCTGCTGATGGGTTGGCGGTTTGGGGCTATTGCTCAGCAATTGAGTGTATGGCTTGTTGCATACATTGCATTGGTTTTGGCTGTTGAATTACTGGCATGGTATGTTGCCGATGTCGAAAACACATCAAACCACTGGGTACACAACTGCGGCATGCCCCTTTACGTTACTGCTTTTGTACTTTTTGCAATAACTACACAAAAACAAAGCAGGAAACTCGGGTATATACTGCTGGGATTTTACTACACATTTGCGTTCATTAATTTATTTTTCGGTCAGGGGATAAATGTCTTCAATACTTATTCATTAATGATTGCCAGCTGCATCATTGTACTGCTTACAGGGCGTTATTTTCTTACACTTATGCGCGGGCATGATAACTCGCCGATCATCAGGGAGCCGTTGTTTTGGATAAACGCCGGCTTCTTTTTCTTTTACCTCTGCAATGTTTTTGCTGCCGGAACAATTCTTTACTTTATCAAAACAAATCCGGATTTCGCAGCTCTCGAAATTCATATCATTCAGTTCCTGAATATTTCACTTTTACTCTGCCTTTTCATCGGAATCCAATGCCTGAAAAAACAACAGAACTCAGCAACGAAGTAATGGTGGCCGTAGTACTCGGTACTTTGCTGCTGGTGATGCTGGCCGTTTGGGTAATTACGTTTTTAGTGCTTTACCGGCGTAGACAGGAACAGTTTAAACGTGAAAAAGAATTGCTGCTCACGCAATTTGAACAGGAAATGCAGTTGGCCCGCCTCGAAGTACAGGAGCAAACACAACGGCAAATTGCTTCCGAAATTCACGACAACGTTGGGCAACTGCTTTCGGTTGTACGGCTGTACCAGAGCGGACTTGCTGCCGAAATTACCAACGAAGCTCAACACAAACGCATCAACGAAGCAAATGCCCTCACCGGTCAGGCCATAGCCGACTTACGCTCACTTTCGCACAGTCTCAACAGCGATCAGCTTGCACTGCACAGCCTCGCCGAGAGTTTGCGTGCAGAGGCTGATCGTATTACGCGAAGTGGTGTATTCTCAGTTGAATTTTCGGTTTCCGGATCAACCTTCATGCTTCCGCCCGATACTACACTGATGCTTTACCGTATGGTGCAGGAACTGCTGCAGAATGCGATCCGGCATTCGGGCGGAAATGTAATTGTGGTTACTGTTGACCGCTTGGGACAGCAGTTGCAGATTACAGTCGCCGATAATGGCCGCGGGATTGATGAGCAGCAAGATAAAGGCAGCGGTACAACCAATCTTTTGCGCCGTGCACAACTTATCGGGGCAACCATCGAATATACGGCTGCGTCTTCGGGAGGAACCTCGGCACGCATTAATTTTCCGTTGCCATGAATTAACTTGCAATCCCAAACTCCCCTGCCATGTCTCACCGCTCAGTCGTAATTGCCGATGATCACAAACTTTTCAGTCAAGCACTTTCCGAACTGATCGGCCGGTTCGAACGTTTTGAGGTGCTTTATCAGGTGCACAGCGGTCGCGAATTACTCGAGAAATTTGCATCGCCGCGAAATGTACCTGATGTAGTACTGCTCGATATCAATATGCCCGGAATGGATGGATTTGAAACCGCAGCCCGCCTGCGCGATAAACATCCTGATGTGAAAGTGCTTGCCGTTTCAATGCTTGGCGATGAAGAATCAATTGTACGCATGATCCGCGCAGGCGCCAGAGGCTATGTGCTTAAAGATGCCTCGGCTGATGAACTCCGCACGGCGCTTGATACACTCTGCGAAAAAGGTGTTTATTATTCAGAAATGGTTACCGGACATCTTGTAAACGCAATCACGCACGATAGAACTCCCGAAGCCTTTGCACGCGAAAAAGGATTAACGCCACGCGAACTCGAATTCCTGCAGCTCGCCTGCTCAGAACTCACTTACAAAGAAATTGCCGACCGCATGAGCCTCAGCATCCGCACAGTTGACGGACATCGCGAAACACTATTTCAAAAACTCGAAGTACGCAGCCGCGTTGGCTTGGTGCTCTATGCCATCAGCAACAGAATTGTACTGCTGTGATTTCCGGCTTCGCCGGAGGGTAAAATGTTGAGTGATGAGTGATGAGTGTAAAGTGTAAAATGACTCAAAACCATAAGTAGCAGCTCTTGTCATGTCGAGCGGAGTCGACGGAAATGCAAGAGCAAGCTAGAAAGCCCTTGTCATGTCGAGCGGAGTCGACGGAAATGCAAGAGTAAGCTAGAATGCCCTTGTCATGTCGAGCGGAGTCGCCGGAAATGCAAGAGCAAGCTAAAATGCCCTTGTCATGTCGAGCGGAGTCGAGACGTGACTAAGCTGCGGGAAGTTTACTTGTCGCAGACAGTATAACTTCCCGCAAAATTGTATCAAGTCTCCAGACGTGATACAACTACTCTGCAAACGCCCCTACAACTCACGCTAACAGACCAGAAACAGACGAACACACACTAAGAAATTCGCCAAAAAAACAATAAAAACAAACAGGGCGTGTGCCCGCAAAAAAGCGGTCACCGCGCTTTCCGCTATTACTCCGCCATACAACCCGAAAACATCCTGCACAAGCGGGGTAACCGCTTCAATCGCTCACGCACATACGAATGCGCTTCGCGGGCATCCACTTTACCCGGTTTTTAACATCGACTTGCCGCCGATTTCGTACTTTTAGCCCCCGATTACATTCTATTCGCAAACCCTCTATG
>CALRTD020000366.1:0-5162 GCA_943371015.1 Synechococcus sp. UW140
ATAATACCTGTACACCATAAACAATTGATGACTTATCTGAAATTATCAGGGCTTAAACTTGGGTTATTGATAAATTTTAATGAGGAACTAATTAAGAAGGGAATTACACGAATTGTAAATGGTTTGTGAATAAATCTTGCTTGGTGCTATCTGTATGTTTATACTTTGCTTAAAATAAATATCGCGCAAAGGCGCAAAGACGCGAAGGCGCTTTCCACCATAGTTCCGCTTTACTCAATAAAGAATTAGATTTTCTTTTTCTGAGAAAAGCTACTTAATGAATACTTATGTACATGGATAAAAATATAACTAAATAAATTGATGGTACTTTTTTTCTTATTTCGAAGGGATTCGAAAATGTGACATTTTTATTTTCTATAACTAATTATATAAATTGATGCAATTTGGGCAGTAGAAATTGCTTAAAAAATGTAACCTGCTTTATTTTAAAAATTTAAAAGAAAAGTCTTTCCTCTACAAGCTTAGCGCCTTTTGAGCTTTTGTCGAAAAAGCGTCTTTGCGCGAAATATTAACAAACAACCGTCTTTGCGCCTTTGCGTCTTTGCGCGAAATATCAACAAATAACTATCTTTTCGCCTTTACGTGAAATATTAACAAACAACCGTCTTTGCGCGAAATATCAACAAATAACTATCTTTTCGCATTTACGTGAAATATTAATAAACAACCGTCTTTGCGCCTTTGCGTCTTAAAATTACAGCTCAAGCTTTAAACAACTTTCTTTCCTCTTAACATTTCACGTTTACCGGGAGGTCCTTGTAAGCGTTCTACTACAAAGCCGGCAGCTTGCATGTTTCGGCGTACTTCACCTTTAGCACAGTATGTTGTAAGCACGGCGCCTGCTGCGGAGGCGGTAAATAATTTGCTGAATACCTCTGCAGTCCACAATTCGGGTTGTACACGCGGCGCAAAAGCATCGAAGTAAATCAGGTCGTACACGCCGCTTCCTGCGGTAAAGGCTTCAAGTGTTGTGTGTTGCTTCACCAGCGTGAACTCGGGCGTGATCTGAATGGCTTCGTTCCACGCAGCATGATGCAATGCGGTAAACAGCGCGGTATCGCCCTCTGCACCTTTTAATTGCGGATAATTTAACGATAGTGCTTGCTGCGTATCAACCGGGTAGGCTTCAAGCGAAGTGTAAACAACCTCGCGCCCTGCGGATGCAAGCAGTGTAAGCCAGGCATTGAGTCCGGTACCGAAACCTATTTCCAGAATCTGAAGCGGTGTTTTCTCTGTAACGGCATCAAAGCCCTGCCTCAAAAATACATGCAGCGATTCCTGCACCGCGCCGTGCACTGAATGATAATGCTCATTCAGTGCAGGCACGAACAGTGAGTGAGAACCGTCGGCAGTGGTAATAAGTTCGCGGTGACCGAACTGATTCATTGCTGGTTAAACTGAGCCTCTGATTTTAAGCTCGGCACTGAGAATGATGTTGTGTGCATCCTCAGGCTGCGTTGCTTTGTTAATAAGCGCCAGAAGAAGCTGTGCGGCTTCGCGGCCAATAGCTTCTGCAGGTTGTGCAACAGCACTCAGTGGTGGCTGCAGCAATGGAAAAACATCAATATCGTCGAAGCTGACAAGTGCGATGTCTTCGGGAATGCGCTTTCCGCTGCTGCGCAGTGCATGCAAGGCTGCAATAGCCAGTCGGTTGTTGGCTGTAAACAATGCATCAACCGGTTGGCTGCCCGATGTAAGTTCGGCTACAGCCGCCGCAGTGGCGTGGTCAACTTCGCCAAACGGAATTTCGCGGAGCAGTTCACCTGCTGTGGTGTGTCCGGCAGCAATTAACGCATCCTGCCAGCCTTCAACACGGTTGCGCACTGTACTCAGGTGCGAAGGTCCGATAGAAAGCATACCAATACGCTTGCGGCCTGCACCAATGAGATGCTCAACAGCTTTCCGTGCTCCGGTGCGGTTATCAACCCCAACAAACTGTCGGTTCATGCCGGGCAATTCGCGGTCGATAAACACCAGCGGATAGCTTTGTTCGAGCATTTCGGCAAAAGGTGTTTTCTCCTGCTGCGCGGTGCATACAATGATTCCGGCTGCACGTTGACTTTGCCTGATAATGTTCAGGAGCTGCGTTTCGCGGTTCGGATCTTCATCGGCACTGCATACCATAAGATGATAGCCGGAAGCTGAGGCAACATCTTCGATACTTCGCGCAATTCGCGAGAAAAACGGATTGGAAATGTCGGGAACAATGAGCCCCACGATCTTTGTTCGTCCCGTGCGCAGCGAACTGGCTACGCTGTTGGGCACGTAATTTAACTCGGCAGCTAATTTACGCACTGCCTCCTGCGTTTCTTTTTTAATCCCAAACTGGCTTCCTTTTCCACTCAAGACCAGTGAGACAAGTGTAGGCGATACGCCTAACTTTCGGGCAATTTCGGCCATCGAAACCTTTGCCATATGTAAACTTGCCTGCTGTGAGAATCGGGGGGAAAAGGGCGATGCAGCAGACCCGACAAAACTAATTGATTAGTATCAATTAACACACGCCGGATATAAATTTGTTTTTACCGGATAAGAAGTTTTAGCCCTACCGGGAAAACAATATAGGCTGCACAGGCAATAATATAGAGCCAAACCAGTATGCGAAATGCCAGATTGCGCGGTGCACGGCGTGTAAGCCACACTGCTCCCAAACACAACGGCTGCAAAAACAAATTGATCCAGAAAGCCACAGAAACCCAGGTATTGCCTTGTCCGGGATGGTTGTTATGATAAACAGCGGTAAGCACAAAAAACAACAACCCCGCAACTCCGCACAAAAATGCTGTGTTCAGTAAGCGTGACTTCGACTGTGGCAACGCATTGCGCATAGAACGAATGTAACAAAATATGAGTGATATATCATGAGGTTTCGCGTATGGCATAGATTTCGCGTATTTTTACCGGTATGATGAATAAACGTCAGTTAACGCTTGCAGGCCTTTTGCTGGGCTTGACTTTAGTTTTGCAGAGCAATAAATGCAAAGACAAACACGATTCGGCCGGGCATGCTTCGGCAGATATGAACCGGGCGTTTGACTCTATAGCGATGGCCGATTCGATGGCGAAAGCCATAAATGAAATAGCCTTAGCCGATTCAATAAAAAATGCCAAACTGGTTATGGATTCCATTCGTGTGGCCGACAGCGCTGTTGCCGCACAAACACACCAGAATCGTCCGCATCCTCCGGCATTACCGCTGGAACCTACCTATAAAGAAGGCCGCGCTGCACTCGAAAAGTTTTTGGCCGATAATGCTAAATATCCCGAAACAGCCCGCCAAAATAAAATTACCGGCTTTGTAGTTGTTGGCTTTATGGTCAAAAAAGACGGTTCACTCAGCAATTTTAAAGTGCTGAAAGGTTTAGGCTATGGGTGCGACGAAGAAGCACTCCGCGTAGCCAAACTTATGCCGCCGTGGAATCCGGGTAAACAAGGCGGACAGGCGGTTGACATGGAATACAATGTTTCGGTAAAATTTGGCATGAAATGAGGCTTTTCGTTTTAGCAACACTGCTGTTGCTGGTATCATGCGCCGAAGAAATGCAAACTCCCGCCGATACTGCTGATACAACTGCTCAAACAACACCCGGCGGCGACTCACAAACTCAGGTGGATACATTTTCCGTTCGCCGCCCGCCCCCGCTCAATGCCGCCGAAAAAGCAGAATACGATTCGCTGATGAATGCGGCACAAGATGAAATGAGGGAAGAAAGCACAACGTTAACCAACATCGACGATGAAATTGTGCTTAGTCCGGACGTGCCTCCGCAGTTTCCGGGCGGAGATGCGGGTATGAATCTTTGGCTCAAACGCAATGTAATTTATCCGGCCACGGCCTGGCAAAATAACATCAGAGGCATAGTCATGGTGCGGTTTTCGATAGAAAAAGACGGCAGTGTTGAAAATGCATCTGTCACCAAAAAACTCACCCCCGACTGCGATGATGCTGCCCTGCGGGCTGTGGAACGTATGCCCAACTGGACACCCGCCCGCAAATCAGGAAAAGCGGTGCGAACGGTGGTGAGTATTCCGGTAAACTTTGAGGCACAGCAGTAATCACCTGTTAAAGCTTGCTAACGTATTGCCGTCATAAATCCATAACCAGTCTGGTTTTATTATATTTGCCCATACTATAAAGTCAACATCTCGTGAATAACCGTATTTCTCTTTTGCTCAATGTGGTTCTGCTGGCGGCAGTAGCTGTTTTATTTGTCCTTCATTTTAAAGGAAAAAACACAGCAGAAACCGATACCAATCAACCGAAAAAAAATGATTCGGCTACACCCAAACTTACTTTTGATGTGCCTAAAAATCTGGCCGGTGCGCGGGTGCTGTATGTAAATATTGATTCGATCAATTTCCGATACGAAGCCATTGCCGATCTTACCCGCGAAACCGAAGCCAAGCTTATTAATTTGCAATCGCGCTACCAGAAGCGCCAGCTTGAACTCCAGGAAAAGGGCTACACACTTCAGCAAAAAATAACTGCCGGCACTATTTCAGCTACCGATGCAGAAGCAGAAGAAAAAGCCTACAATGCCGGCATCGAAGACCTTGCACGCATGGAAACCGAACTTGGTTACCTGCAAAATACAGCAGCCAAGAAAAACGAAATTATTGTTGATGAAGTTTCTTCTTACTTCAAAGAATACAGCAAAACAAAAGGTATCGACTTTATTCTTGGCTACGGAAGTGCAAGCAATGTGCTTTATGCCAACGATAGCCTTGACGTAACGTCAGACGTGCTCAATGCACTGAATGCAACTTACCGCAGCTCTAAAGGCGCAAAAAAATAATTCTGTTTCACACACTTCAACGGCCGCCCGAAATGCGGCCGTTGTTATTTTTATACAGCTATGGAAAGCAATCAGGTACTCATTCACAAAATAATGGCAGTTGGCGAATTTCACGAAGTGTTTCGCATCGGGAACCGCCACCAGCCTACGGCAGAAGTTGGCGAAGCCGAATATATGCTGCGCTATAACCTGATGAAAGAAGAAAATGAAGAATACCTCGAAGCCTGTCAGCGCGGCGATCTTGTAGAAATTGCCGATGCTTTTGGCGATCAGTTGTACATTCTCTTCGGCACTATTTTACGCCACGGTTTGCAGCATAAAATTGAAGAAGTGTTTGATGAAATT
>CALRTD020000367.1:0-5138 GCA_943371015.1 Synechococcus sp. UW140
CTTTCACTTTTGCCATAATGCCCCAAAAATACCGGGAATGCGTTGGAAGCAGTGGCGAAAGTTGTCAACAGAATCGATGTTTTCTGTTAATTTCGTCATCAGTATCGCCCCTTTCATCTTTATCAACCTCTCCGTATGCGCATTGCCATTATTGGTTGCGGCAGCATGGGACTTGTTTATGCCCGTGCTTTCCTGCGTTATAACCTTGTGAAACAGGGTCAGCTGTTGCTGGCCGAGAAAAATGAAGAGCGCCGCGATGAGCTCCGGCATTATCACCTCGGAGAGGTGGTACTGGCCAGCGACCCGAAAATTGGCGACAGCGATGTCGTTATTCTTGCCGTAAAGCCGCAGGATTTTTCGGACGTAGCTCCTCTGCTGCAGCCCTTGCTCAAACCCGGCATTGTGGTTCTTTCCATTATGGCCGGCATTCGCATCGGGCAGTTGGAAGAAGCCCTGCAGCATTCAACACTCATTCGTGCTATGCCCAATGCGCCGGTTGAAGTGGGCATGGGTATTACCGGTTTCAGCGCGCATCTTTCGGCTACGCGACAGCAGATTCAGAAAGTAGAGCATTTGCTGGCCAGTACCGGGCGCACTATTTATTTTGAAGATGAATCGCTGCTGGATGCAGTTACAGCAATCAGCGGAAGCGGCCCGGCCTATTTCTATTACATTTTGCAGGCAATGGTAGATGCCGGTCGCAACCTCGGATTATCAGAAGCAGAAAGCAGTTTGCTGGTGAAACAAACCATGAACGGCGCATTTCAGTTGGTCAACAATTCCAACCGTCCGCTCGATGAATTGATCAAAGCTGTTGCATCTCGCGGAGGCACAACGGAGGCGGCGCTGAATGTGTTTGAACAGAAAGGACTGCACAACATTATTGTAGAAGGTATAGTCCGCGCCGAAGAACGTTCACGGCAACTCTCAGAACAAAGCACCTTAAACAACAGCAAACTCCCATTATAGGATAAAGCTTTCGGGAGCTACTGTTGAACTTCAGGTTTACTGCATTAAATTTTAAAATAATTGCCACATTTTACTTAAATATTAATACGAAATAAACACTCCACATTTACTGGAATACATATATTCGTAAGTGTTAATAATCAGGCAAACAAGTACCTCCGCCTCGGTTATTTTGGCCTCCCGATACACCCCATTAGTTAAGACTATGATGTCTTTGGCAGACTGCATAGCATGAATTGCCCTGAATAAATTTTCAGACGGGCATTAAAATGGAGTGGTCTGTACCGAAGCATTGTGCAAACGGTCTAAAACCAAATTGTTGCAATGATGAATCGAGAGATGGTGGCTACAATACCAACATGGGTGCTAAACGGCAACGGGAATTCAAAGCTCGAACAATTGCTGAAAAGGGACTATCCCCAGCTTGACGTTTCGTGTATCAGCGAATCGCAACTTGAGCTTTTTGAGAAACCTCAACGTCAAACCATATTGTTCTTTGATTTTGACGTGGCCAACAAGGCCACCTCCAATATAGTTACTGTGGCAGAAAATAATCTGCTGAGTATTATTGCCACTGCAAAAAGTGAAGATTTTGCCATGAAGGCAATTAAGCTTTCTGCAATCGACTATTTGCTAAAGCCAATCTGTGAAAATGCCTTGCGGACGGCTTTATCAAAAGTCATTCCTCCGCAAAACAAATCGGATACGAGCAATCCGATGCGGTTGCCGCTAAAGCGGGATAAACTGGCACTGCCCGTTTTCGACGGCATTTCATTTATCTCCATCAGCGAAATTTTGTATTGCGAAAGCAGTAATAATTACACCTATCTGTATATGCGCAGTGGTGGGCGGATATTGGTTTCACGCACGCTTAAAGATTTTGAAGATCAACTCACACTGCATACTTTTTTCAGAATCCATCAGAAATATCTTATTAATCTGAACTTCATCAGCCGATATATACGTGGTCGGGGAGGCTATGTAGTGATGGAAAACGATAAGGAGCTGCCGGTTTCGGTAAGAAAAAGAGAACAATTTCTGCAATTAGCAGGATGTTTCTGAAATGAAGCAGTATCTGATTAGAACTGCACGAATTCTCAGTCATTGATATCATTTACTCATTGGCAATAGTTAACCCAAAATGTAGCTGCTACATTTTGAAGAAATAACTATTCATCAAAAACTATTCCCATGAAAAGCAAATACTACTCCCTGCGGAGTGCAGGACTGCTCTTATTATTCTTGGCATTTTGGGGAACTTCAAATGCTCAGGTAAATCCGGCACGTGCAACAAACGATGAATTGAGACGACTGTTTGGCGGACTCATTCATACACAAGAATATTTATATGATATGTCGGTACATGTAACGGATGAAAATCTGTTTGCACACTTCAATACCAATGATACGATTGACTCCGACACCTGGTACAGGGTTTACAGCGAGTGTTTTTACATGGCTTATGATACAACCGTATTACAATATGATGAAACAATATATGATCAGGCCGCAAATTTGGGAATTGATACAATACCAATGGGGATAATGGATTTCGAGTTCCATAAACTAAAGCCCAATGCATTAACTACAGGCAATTATTTTACATTCGATGTGATTAATAACACAATTCAGGACATCCCCAATCGTCCGGATGAACCATACGATGATAAAAATATTTTCTCGGCAGCACCTCTCTTTGCATCATCGTTAACCAATGAAATTACGTTCTTAATATCGCCGGCATTTATCTATAAAGATATTGTCAACAGTATTTATTACGCAGGATTGCCTTATGAACTTTATGTTGACTTTGGGGACGGCACCGGAAAACATTTTTTTGATCCCAATATTCCGACATACTACAACGCAAGATATCCTTCCGGTTCGCAGTATGCATATATAGAAACAACCATTGAAATTGATGGTCAAGTCAGAAAGCTATCGCGCAGCGTATTACAACTGGGTAAAAACTCACAGGCTTTTTCAAGACCGGATAATTCATATAGCCCTCCGGGTAGCAACATAACAGTAGGTGTATTTAATCATTGTGCAAATTCAGGAGATACTAAAATTGTAATTTACCTGGCTGGCTTTAATGCGCTTGACTTTATTCCGAAATATCGTCGCACAGCCGGAGCGGTTTATGATGGCATGATCAAAGACCCCAAAATTTCGCAACTCCGGAATTTTGGTTACGAGTTTCATATTGTTGTATGGAATGACAGCCGGCAAGATCTGAGGACTAATGCCACAAGTGTTGTCGTTTTGCTTGATTACTTAAAGCAAAACTATGGTACGCAGCATCAATTCATAATTATTGGCGAGAGCATGGGAGGACTTATTGCCCGTTATGCGCTATGTTATATGGAAAGTCCTGCTTATCAGGATACGCTGATTTGGTCAACCGGATTTGCAAGAGACTATATGCACAATACGCGTGAGCTCATCACATTTGATACGCCGCATCAAGGTGCAAATATTCCGCTTGCCATTCAATTCTTTTATGATGATGCACTTCAAGGCTTTGGCTTTTTGGCTCCGACATCGGCAAGGTACAACATGCAGAAATACAATCTGTTTCTGGACGGTACTGCTGCCAAACAAATGTTGATTTATCATATTGATACACAGTCAGGCACTTCTTTTTCAAGTCACCAGGAAAAGATTGATTTTTTTAATGATCTGAATGCACTTGGCGGGTATCCGAGATATTCCAAGCTAGTAGCTTTATCCAACGGAGCTCTTGACGGAACGCCACAATTCCGCTTCTATAATTTTACCCCCAGAACTCCGAATGACAGGTTCATTGATGCGGGTATTAATCTTTATATGCGGGTACTTTGGTTTACGGTACCGCTGTTCGATGGAAATCTAAAACTGCTTTCAAATCCAAATGGTTCAGGGCTGGTTTATGAGCAGTCAACCGGATACTACAGTTACAGCATTCGACTGAGACTTTTCGGTGTTCGATTGCGCCAAACTTTTAATACACTTACTTCCCGCAGCGAATCAGCCGATGTATTGCCATTGTGCACGAGCCCGGGAGGTTATGAGTCGGCCGGTACGGAAGCTGTTATCGGTCAGTCAACCTCAGCTACTTCATGGCAATTGTCTCAAATTCCGCTGTTCAATTTATTTGGCTACAAAAGTGGTTCAGATGGAAACGGATGCTGGAATTTTTCTGCTCATATTGGTATAAATGGATTTTTAAGTGCCAATGCCAATATATGGGCTTGCTCAGATGGATTCAACTTCTGTTTTGTACCTATTCAGTCTGCGCTTGATTATGGCGTGCTGGGTGTATCTCCTACCCTTTTCCACGATATTGCCTCAGATCCGGTAGTTGCAAAATTCAGCTATACACCTTTTGATGTGATCAGTGGCATTTCGAATCAGGATTATAATCCAATGCTGCCCAACATGCCACACATGTACATAAAATATGAAAACAATGAACGGAATTTTATGTCAACCTTTAATTCCTATGCTGCTTGTGGCGGAAGTCAATTCGGACATTGGATAAACAGAGAGATTGGTGATGATGTGCTTTATCTGGATAATCTTGAAGTTAACTGGAGCAGCACGTATGAAAGCTATGACTATTTATACGTAAATACAGTTAGCAATCCGGCCTACGATTTTGGCGGTGGAGGAAACCTGAATGGTATCTATTCACGATCCAATCCATTTATACATACCGGAGCTGGTGTATTCAGTAATTTCCTGTGTGATGCCACAACTATTCTCCCCTGGCAGCACTACTCGGTAAGCGGCATTCCTTCAACTGAATACAGTGTATCGCAAACCAATGGATTTAATTGCTGCAACGGATACCGGCTTATGCCAACGGCTGAAACAAGCGATGAGCAAAACGGACAGTTTGCGTTGTTCCCGAATCCGTTAACCGGAGATGCCACACTCAGCATTGAGCTTAACTTAACCAGTACTGGTCCGGTTGATCTTGAGCTTTATGACTATTCAGGTAAAAAAATAATGGATACACAGTTAAATCCACAAGCCACTGAAGGCAAGCAATTGTTTTCTGTCAACTTTAGCGATCAACAACTTACCACAGGTGTATATTTAGTTCGTGTAACAGCCGGCAATGAGGTGTACACAAGAAAACTAATTGTACAGTAATATTTAACATAAAACAGCGAGGCAGAATT
>CALRTD020000368.1:0-5089 GCA_943371015.1 Synechococcus sp. UW140
CGCTGAATAGGTTGCTCAGCTGAAGTTGCTGTTGCTGCTGCAGGCTCGCTGCACGAATGTGCTGTGAGCACAAGCAAAGCCGTACTATGCAACAGTATGAGCAGCAGTTTATTCATGTTATGAAGTTAGTGATTTTTCTTGGGGCGGGGAGCGCAGTGAGTTTGGAACACAGACGGTAGTTGAATAGCCCCGACAGGAGCGGCACCCCTCGTCGTCTCCGCTCCCCGCACTAACTGCGGGGATTGCGGGGACGACGAGGAGTAGAGCGGATGGCGGGACAAGTGTTTATTGGCTGCACTTAAGTAACTGCTTCGTATTTTTTCTGTTAATCCGCGAATGGCTTTATCTTCGTAAATACGGCTATGCGATCAACTCCGATTATTGATGTGATAATTCCTGCTTACAACGAAGAAAATTCGGTAGGTAAAGTTGTAACTGCTTTGCCGCGAACGATTCTTCGGCATATTATTGTAGTGAACAACAATTCTAACGATGCCACACGTGCAAACGCTGCTGAAGCCGGAGCGGTTGTTTTGGATGAAACTAATCAGGGTTACGGATTTGCCTGTTTACGTGGAATAAATTGGGTTACAGAGCAACCGGAAAAGCCGGATATTATTGTTTTTGTAGATGCCGATTATTCTGATCGTCCCGAAGAACTTCCGTTGCTTATTGCTCCGATTGTGAATGAGGGTTGCGATCTTGTAATTGGTTCGCGTTCGCTGGGGAATCGCGAAAAAGGTTCGATGACTCCGCAGCAGGTATTCGGAAACTGGCTGGCCACCTCGCTGATGCGGCTGCTGTATGGTGTACGTTATACTGATCTCGGCCCTTTCAGAGCAGTAAAGTATGAATCGCTGCTGAAAATAAATATGCGCGATACGACGTATGGCTGGACTGTAGAAATGCAGCTTAAAGCAGCAAAACTGAAAATGAAAACTACTGAGATTCCGGTTACCTATCGTCGGCGCATTGGTTTTTCAAAAATCAGTGGTACAGTGAAAGGTACGGTAATGGCGGGCTACAAGATCATCACTACAATTTTTAAATACTGGTGAGGGCTACAGCCTCTATACAAAAAGAGCAGTATTTTCTGCTTGGCGCAATGGCTGCAGCTCTTGTTGTGTTGGGGTATCTCACACCGCGCGGAGAAACAGTACAGTTGTTGTTACTTGCTGTTTTTACAACGTTTTGCGGCTTGTGGCTTTTCAGGATAACCTCTGAAGCCGATGTGCCGCGTATGGTAGCTGCCGGCTTTGTACTTCGGCTGGCGTTGCTGTTTATGTTGCCCAATCTCAGCGACGATTACTTTCGGTTTATTTGGGATGGCCGTTTGCTTGCCGCCGGAGAGCAGCCGTTTGCCGCACTTCCGCGCGAGGTAGTTGGGTTACCCGCAGCAGCTGCCGCTAATCTCACTCCTGAACTTTTTTCGAAGCTCAACTCGCCCGATTACTTTACTGTTTATCCGCCCGTGGCGCAATTTACATTCTGGCTATCGGCCGTGTTTGGCGGGAAGAGTATTTATGGCAGTATGCTGGTGTTGCGTCTCATTCAACTAGTTGCTGAGGCCGGTACATTGTGGTTGCTGCTGAAACTGCTGAGGAACATGGAAATTCCGGCACGCCGCGTTTTGTTGTATGCACTCAATCCATTAATCATATTGGAGCTTACAGGCAATTTGCATGCGGAGGCATTGGTGATTTTTTTTCTCACAGCAGCTTTTTATTTTTTGCAATGCGGCAGGCAAACTGCCTCGGCACTACTTTTCGGTTTTTCAATTGCATCTAAACTTATTCCGCTGCTGCTGCTGCCTTTACTGCTAAGTGTATTGGGATGGAAAAGAATGCTGCGTTACTCACTCATTGCAGGCGGAACGGCTGTATTGCTGTTTATTCCGTTATTGGCCGGTGGGTTTATTCCGCATCTGCTCAGCAGTATTGATTTGTATTTTCAGAAATTTGAGTTCAATGCCAGTCTTTATTTTATTGTACGCGAAATTGGATTTGCTGTAAAAGGCTATAACATAATTTCGGTTGCCGGTCCGGCCTTGCTGCTGCTGAGTTTAGCAGTAATTGCCATGCTGAGTTTACGTAAAGTAAATGAAGATACAGTGCGCGGATTTATTCGTAAATCAATGGTTGCTTTATTGGCTTATTACCTCTGTGCATCAATAGTGCATCCATGGTATGTTACTCCGCTTATTTTGTTTACTGTATTTGTTCCAATGCGTTTTACCATTGTTTGGTCGTTAACAGCTTGGCTGAGTTATTCGGCATATGGAAATGCAGCATATACTGAAAACTATTGGTTGACTGCGCTTGAATATGCAGCCGTACTTATTGCTTTTTATTTTGATGCTCGCGACATGAGCCGACAAAAATTGGGAGCAGGAGTATGATTGTTCAGGTAAAGGCATTTCTCCATTGCCGCAGATAACTGGTATTTGAATGATAGATCTGCGTTACTCAACCATGATCAGTTTCAGCAGTTGGTCTTTCTTACGGATAGCAACAGGTATTGGTGTTTTATCTTTCATAATTAACAAATTCTCTGATTTTTCATAGCAATGAAAATAGTGCAGATTGATGAGATGTGATTGATGCACCCTGAAAAAGTTGGTGTCTTCTTTGAGCATTTCATCATAATCTTTCAAAAGTTTGGAAACTACAATTCGTGTATCGTCATTCAGAAAAACGGTTGTATAGTTTCCGTCAGATTCAAATCGTGTAATTTCGTTAGTTGTTGTTACATAGATGCGTTCGAATGTTTTGAGGACAATTTTTTTGTTTCTTGAATGTGGATCATTAATATTTTCGAGAAGCACACTGAGTTGTAAACGTAACTCATCGGCTTTAACTGCTGTTTCGGCTTTCTGTATTGCAGAAATAAGCTGAGCTGGTGAAATTGGTTTGAGTAAATAGTCAATCGCACTCACATGAAACGCATCAACTGCGTATTTCTCATGTGCGGTTGTGAAAATTACTTTTATGGGCATGTTTGGAATAAGTTTCAGTAAATCGAAACCGGTTCCGTCTTTCATTTCAACATCAAGAAAAATAAGAGCGGGTTTTAAATTAGTGATTAACTCAAAACCATCGGTTATTCCGGATGCTGTTCCAACGATAGTAACTTGTGGTGCAAACTTGGTGATGATTTGACTAAGCAATTCTACATTGTTAGGTTCATCGTCGATTATGGCAGCAGTTATCATGATAAATTAATTAAAATGGCAAGGGATTTCTATTTTGACATTTACACCTGAGGTATCAGGGTCTATGTCTTTCTTGTCTTTTATGGTAAGTGAATGCACAAGTGCTGATGACGAATAACTTTCGAGGCGTTCTTTTGTAATGATTGTTGCCAGTGATTTGTGCTTTTTAGCAGAAATTGTTTCATCGGCAGAGGGATTTTTCATTCCTGAGCCATTATCGTCTATTTCATAAATCAGCTTGTCGTTTTCGATGTAGAATTTTATGATGATTTCACCTTGACGATTTTCAATATTTTTCATGCCATGTTCAACAGCATTTTCGGCAAAAGGCTGTCCGAGCAAAGGAGGGATCAGCAGCTCATCGGCTTCCAGCTCATTGCTTAATTGAATTGAGTAAGTAAATGTGTTGGTAAATCGCAGTTTCTGTAAATCAAGATAGGCTGTCAGAAAGTCAATTTCAGATCTTACTGTAATAAAATCCTCGCGTGAAAAGTTTAAAATCATTCGCATCAGGTGTGCGAATTGAGCCAGATAATCACCTGCTTTTAATGAATCCTCCTTAAAAATATAATTCTGAATTGCATTCAGAGAGTTAAAAATAAAGTGCGGATTGATTTGAGAAACGAGTAGTTTTTGCCTTACAAGATCAGCTTTTTGTTCTGCAATGATTTGTTTTTGCTTGCTGCTTTTATAAAAATAATAGGTGAATACACCGAGTACAATCAATAGTAATGATAAGGCTACAATCCATATTGTACGTTTCAGTTTGCTTTGTTCTGCAGCTGCTGTTATCTCCAAAAACTGTTTTGTGCTTTCTGCTTTCGCAAGTGCTTCTTTGTTTTCAAAATCATACAGTAATTTTTCCTCTACCAGTATTTCACCCAATTTTTGTTTGCTCAAACTATCGTTAACGGCAATCAGTTCCTGCTGTAATAATGCGGCTTCTTTGTATTTTCCAGCATCAATGTACCGCATGGCCAGCCATCTTCCTTTTTCGCTTTGACCGTCAAGATGATTTAGGATTTTAGAAATTGTATATGCCTTTTCAGCAAATTCAATGCTTTTGTTCAGGTTTTTCTTTGCCAATTCAATATAGCTAAGACTGAGATAGGAAGAGGAAAGGTGCAGACTATCTTTTATCTCAAGGCGGATTTTAAGAGCTAATTGCTGACAGGAGTCTGCCTTGTCGTACTGTTTCAGATCTTCAAATGTATTGCCAATAGTATGCAGTGAAGATGCGTATCCTTCCAGATCATTTGATTTTAGATATAAGTCAATTGCCTGCATCTGATAATTTAAAGCAGCGGCTGTGTCTTTCAGATGCTTGTATATGATGCTGATGTTTTTCAGTGCAAGTGCGGTTCCGCCTTTGTTCTTGTTTGCCTGATGTAATTCAAGGCTTTGAATAAAATATCCGAGAGCTACATCTTCTTTATTTTGCTGCATGTAAACTGCACCAATATTTCCAAGAGCGGTGGCTTTACCATGGTTGTCCTTTAATTTTTCTCTCAATTTTAAAGCAGCAAAGTAATTGACAGCCGCTTTATCATACTGTCCCAAACTGTAATATGTCTTTCCTAAGTTGTTGGTACTTCCTGCAATACCTAATGAGTCGTTTATGCTTGTTCGGTATGCTAATGCTTTTTCATGTTGTTTTACTGCTTCAAATGATTTTCCTTGTTTGTCGTAGCATAAAGCAATTGTATTCAATGCATTGCCGGCATAAATCAATTGTCCGGTTTTCACTGCAAAGTCATACTGAAGCTTCGAATAGTATATTGCGCTGTCAGGTTTGTTGTTAATTAAATAATCCCAGATATAATCATCAATAGCCTTTATCCGGATACTGTCGGGCAGTGCTTTGTTGTTCCAGTTGGC
>CALRTD020000369.1:0-5065 GCA_943371015.1 Synechococcus sp. UW140
GTCATTTCTGTATCCCATTTATTATATCCATTCCGGAGAAATTTATAGTCTCGATCGACTGAAACATCTGATTTATGAATTGTTGTTTTAGTAGAGGATATCTTGAGACCAGAAAGGCCGTTCCGTGAATTATAGCCCATACCAATAGAATAATTTCGATTAATATCAGATGTCATTTTATCAAATGATATTGTAGGAACAACCCCCAAACCGCCATCTGTATCGATAGACAAAGAAAGTGGAACACTAAAACGTGATGCTGAACCTTTCGTTTGTGCTATTGTTAAACCCATAGATAAACCAAATCCAATTCCTTTATAATTATTATAATGTATTTGATATGAAAAAATGGCTTTGTCATTTTCGAATCCAAATATCTCGTTTTTTATATTTTCACTATTCGCATTAACAGTAAACTTGGTAAGATAACTCGATATGCTAGTTGTATATGGTTGTATTTTAAATTTTGAATAATCCATCGTCCAAGTCTCTTGCGGCTTATACGTTAAGGTCTTCGTAATCTCATCCCCATTAAAATCATCAGGCAACCCGCGCATATTCCGGTTAATTACCCCCGGGTTAATATTCCAGCCTAAGCCCACCCAACTGGCTTCCTGTTCCATACCAATACCGGCATGGTAAGCTAAGTTGATAGGATAACCGCCGTTGGGTCCCGGCACAGTCATCAGGGGTATATTGTAGTTAAAATCTCCGCTAAAGAGATTCACCATTTCGGTGGTGGTTACAGGTTCAAAGCTCTCCACTTCGGGCTGGCTGGGGCCGCCTGTTAATGCAAAAGCACTTGCAGGGAAAATGGCTTCTCCAAGCATAAGTACAGCCAGAAAAAGTGCCACACGGCGAAGACGTGTTTGCTTTGTTGCAGGGTTATTCTTGCTCATAACGAATTTGGGGTATCTGTTGAATAGCTGCATGTGAAATCGTGAAATGCACAGGACCTGTGTTTAATACCTGATCCTGATAAATCAATTGTTTGTCGGTTACACCTGAATTTGCCGGTTTGCTAAAACCAAGTACAAGTGCATTGCCGTTATCTAAATTGTAGCTGCGTTCAAAATGGTAGAGTACACAGGGAAGTGTATCCTTGCCTTCAACAAGAACTATATCATCTTGTGCGGGTCCCATAAAGTACTCAAGACGCATGGCTTGTTCTTCGGCACTGTATTCGTTGCCGACAATTTCGCCGCGGTTTTTACCTTGTATCTGAAGGGTATAGTATTGCATACCGTCCATTTCTCCGCGCTTTGCTTCTACCTGCGAACGAATAGCATTTTCTTTTCCCAACTGCAAAAACATTACATATTCAAACGGTTTGTATTGCAGCGAGAATGAGTAATCTTCTATTGTTTTGGAAATATGCAAACCATTATCTTCATTCCGCACCCAGTCCATATACTGCTGAGGAGAAAGCACAGACTGTTTACATCCTGCCAGTAACGGCAATAAGCAAACAACCAGAAGATATGTGCTTAGCTTTTTCATTTTGCAGGTTTTCCTTTATACTGGTTGTTGACATAATCAGTTAGAGATGCAGTAATATTAACAGCATCATCGGCATACATTAATGCTCCTGAACCTTCGGCACCAAATATGTAAGTGTATTTATGTTCTTTGCCGTAGTCTTTGATATATTGATTAAGTTGCTTCCAAATCTGTTCATCGTAAGTTTGGGTAAGGTTTGCACTTTCCTCATCCATCTTTTGCTTGTTGAACATATACTGCTCCCGCTTATCGCGAAATTGTTTTTCAAGCTCTTCGCGATTGGCAACAGCAGGGCTTTGTAAATTTTTACCGAGTATGTTCAGATCAAGTTCAATGCTGTCGAGCTGCGTTTTGCGGATCTGCTGAAGCTGCTGAATTTTTCCTTCCAGTTCTTTCTTTAGCGAAAATTCATTATACACCTTCCCCAAATCTACATAGGCTGTTTTGGGTGCCGATAATGAAGACACAAGAGCAATAATTAAAGCCGTAAGCCCTAATACAATTGCTGTAATGGTTAATAAAAACTGACGGTTCATTGTGGGTTTCCTCCGCCTCCTGAGCAGTTATTGATGATTGTTGATGTATTGTAAAAGCGTAAATAAAAGCGTTCGTTTTTCTCAGTAATAACCTCCAAAATATAGTACCCCGTTGCAAGTGAACCATTCGTTATATAACAATCCAGCAGATTAATCTGATAACGGTTATCACCATAATAAACCGCCGGACGCAATGACGGGGCAATAGTGTTGCTTGAAGCTACAACTGTATTGAAGTCATTATACACCCTAAAATTCAGTTGGGTATCCGGATCGTTGTACTCATCATCAAAACGAAACATAAGTTTGCCATTTGAAACAGGAATATAACCAGCATCAAGTTCGCGATGTAAAAAACTGTAAGCTGCTGTATTCACCCGGCGAACAACAGTTATCGGAGCAGGATTTTGTAAAAATGAAACTGTTAATGATGCGGTAATTAATCCTCCGCTATAACCATTACCAACAATGTTTGCAGCCCCCAGATCAATCCAGTTGCTTCCGTTCCATTGCCCAACCCGCAGGTCGTCATAATTAATGACATTGGCAGAATTTCTGTTCCAGCCTATTGTTGCTGTAACTGCTGAAGTTCCCGAAATTCTGTTCAGCGTCCAATATTCTGAACTGCTTACGCTTTCCAAATTATCCGCCATCGCTGTCCCATACGTTTGCGCCACAGCCCTATAAATCCCCTCAAACACATCCCCCGTAGCCGAAGGCGCACTCATCGCCAACGGATGCCACCCCGAAGAATCCGGCAACAACGTATCCCCCAACGGAAACACAAACGCATCGTTCCCCGTCTTGCGCACCGGCCCGCATACATACGCACCAACACCGCCACCCGTACACGTCGCATTATCAGCAAACGAAAGATGTTTACCGGTAGCAGCAACAATCTTCCCCTTGGTCAGCGTCATGCTGTTGTTCACCTGAACAACAGAACCCAGCGTCACCTTGCCCGACTCTCGGTTAAACACAAGATGAGTAAACGTCTCCGTATTTGCAGCGCCCGAAACCGTTCGAATAATACTCTTGTTTCCAGAGCCAGTAAAGGTAACCGAACCTGTGCCCGAAGTAAATGTGCCACCGGTATTGTTCCAGTTGCTGCCCACACTAATGTTTTTATTATTACTGTTTAACGTACTGCCACTCAAAATTCCCAGATTCAGCGTCAGCAGCAAATCATCACTCAGTGTTATTGTACCCGAAGCCACACCAAAGCTGGCAAACGGTTGCAGCGTACCCGAAGTATTTCGCATATCAATAGCCGTACTCACACCACCCGAAAGCTGCGTAAACCATACCGATGAAGAACTCTCCGGACTCACCGTACCATTAATGACTGTCCAGCTTCCCATTACCGAAATAATATTCAGCAACGAAACACTGCCACCCGATTTATCAATCTCAATGGAACAGAGTTTACCATTACCGCTCACTGTATTACCCAAAATTTTTTGATCGGCAGCGCCCTTCAGAACAAGCTTGCCTGTACCCGCATTTGTAGTAAGAAAACCATTTCCAACCGTAACATCTTTCTCCACATTTACCGTGCCGTTGATTGTTACATTACCCGTAGAACCGCGGGTCCGGAAACTGCCCTTCGCATTGATCGGTGTGGTTATGGTATATACTCCAACGGAGAACTGGACATTGTTTACATCAGCACTAACTGTAATGGCTTGGTTGCCGATAAAACAAAACATCGTTGTGTTATCGCAAACCAGCGTACCCGCAGTAACCACAAAACCTCTGGCAAACGTCAGGTTTTTTGTTGCTGTAACAGTAGCGCCCGGTTTGTTAATAGTTACCCTGGGCAAACCACATACATAATCTGCAACATCGCCTGTAATGTTGCAATTCGTGCTGCCCAGCATATAAAGAATACTGGTACCGCCAACCGTGTTACCAAGTGTATTGGTAACTGTAAGATGTTTGAAAATATTCAGCGAATCGCCGTTGGTTTGCATCGACTCGTCGCCGGCATAAATCAGTTCTTCTGTGATGCGGATGGTTGAACTGCCGGCACTGCTGAGCGTGAAAATAGCCGTGGTTGCTGTGGGAGCAAAACTAAATTTGTAAAAACTGATCACCGGCTCATTGCTTACAGTAAGCGAACAGGTATTGGTGAGTTGTACCAGACTCGTTCCGGCATTAAACGTAAGACTGCTGTTGTTGAAGGTTACGTTAGCGCCAAAAGTAGTAGTTGATGTATTCAGGTTGAGGGTGCCACCGCTTTGTGTAAATGCACCGTTAATGCTTAGCGCAGAAGCAGAAGTATTGAACGTACCGCCGGATAGCATAAATGTTCCTGCAACACTAATTGCAGCACTGCTGCCGGTAAACGTGCCTGCAGTTTGGGTGAAACCTCTGGCAGTACTGCTCAGGGTAAGACTTCCTGAACCCATGGTCACTGTACCCGAATACGTTCCGTTAATGTACATCCGCTGAATAGTAATGCCGGCCGTAGTGAGCGTACAGTTCACTGCACCGCTGCTGAATACGGCTGTATCATTTACACCCGGTGCGCCGGAAGGACTCCAGTTGGCTCCGGTTGCCCAGTCGGTGCTTGACGACGAGACCCAGGTTTTGGTTACTGCGTTTCCTACCAGCGGCAGCAAAAGACACAGCAGAAATACAAAGCGCAACTGAACCTTGTTCAGCACGTTATTGAAACAAGAAGGACTGTTCATAGCTGAACGGTTGGGGTTGATCATCAATTGGAAACAGGGGTAAATATGAAGCGGGTGCCGGAAGCCGGAACTACATTCAGAAAAACCGGCACAGGATTTTCTTCGGTACTTGCCTGTCCGGCAATGCCTGATGCCGTTACGCCTACAAAATAACCGCGTGTAGCAGCCATCATGTGCATATCGTGAGCACCGATTAATATGTATTGCGATGAGTCGGAAACGGCCTGTGGATCATTCGGATCGGGCTGATAGGTATTGGGACCGGCAATCACATCAATACGCCCCGATTGATACAACCATAGCTGATAGCTGAGGTATTCATAAGGCGATGCA
>CALRTD020000370.1:0-5064 GCA_943371015.1 Synechococcus sp. UW140
ACGACTTTGCGCGATAAACTATTTTCACGCAAAGACGCAAAGGCGCTGAGTTTCTAGCTCTTTAATAAGAGAGTCAACAACATTTATTACCGATATTCTTGTCTCGCAATACATCAGCTGAAATGAACTGGTCGAACTTGTTTATGCGAAGCTTTCGCGACTTTGCGCGATAAAAATATTTTCTCGCAAAGACGCAAAGGCGCTATGCTTCTAGCTCTTCAATAACTTACACAACAACATTCATTAGCATTTTATCTGGCAATCAATCAGCTGAAATGAACTGGTCGAACTTGTTTATGCGAAGCCTTCGCGACTTTGCGTGAAAATTTTTTGAGCAAAAACGCCGCCTGGATATTACAGCTGTTGAACACATTGTACTGCATGTACAAAAACAAAAAAGCCGTTCGAGCGATAAGCAAGAACGGCTTTTGATATGAAATGAAACCTTGACTAGTAGGTCATAAAGTTTGTGCTGCGCTTAACACGCTTGTTCTTTTTGCGTTTCTGGCTTTTAGAACCGCAAGCACTTTTTTGCCCGCAAGACTCAGCAACAAGAGTTACAGCTCCGAGAGAAAGAGCGAGAATAATAAACTTGCCTGTAATAAATCGGCGAATTGCGTTGGTCATGGCTGGGTTTGTTTTCAGGTTTGTGTTATACAATAATAGGATAATTTCCCGAAAAAACAAGTACCGGATTTTCCCTAAAAACCGGATTTCACACTCCGCTAATAAGCACCGTTTCGCTTACGCAAAAACCATTCGAAAGCCAGTAAAGTCAACAGCAATGCAAACACCCACCAGCGCGTAATTAAATCTGTAAGCTGCTGCGGATTGTAGATTACCGGGCGAATATCTTCGCGGGCAAGAAGAAGTTTTTCGAGCTTTTCAATTTCGCGCGCCTGAATCATTTCTCCGTTGTGGCGCTTCGCCAAATTATACAGCAACTGATGATCGGCTGTGAGACTGGCCGACTCCATTACCAAAGGAATAACACTGAACGCACCTTTTTGCGTAATCACTTTTCCATTTACTGTTACCCGACCGGTGTACGAGTAATCGCCCGGAGGAAATTGTCCGGCAGTAAGGCGGTAAGCCGTTGCAGTTTTGGTGAACGTAAACGGAAACTGTTTTCCCTCAGCATTGGCAATGGTTAAGGTTACTTCCGGCTCAGTAATGAGTTCATAGCTTTCGTTATACACTTCAGCATCAAAAAACACCTGTTGGTTTTCATCCCAACTGTTTTTAGTATTGATGCGGAACAAACTCTTATCCACTTTTACCGCGAGATACTGAACGGTTTTCGAAATAATTTCGTTGAAGATGTCGTGATTACCGTGATCGGCAAAATCGCGCAGACGCCAGCGCCAGAGGCCTTCGCCGGCGAACACGGCTGTTTTTCGCTCGCCCTGCTGACCAAAAATCCAGAGCGGATAATCGGTTTTCAATGCCCCAATTTTCTGACGAAGAAAAGGCGTTGCTGCCGGTGTGGTCTGAAAATCGGCAAAAGGAGCTTGCACAGCGGGAAACTGCGGAATGTATTTAATGACGTTTTCGCTGAGGCTGAACAGCGGGAAACCATTCACCGGAACAGCTTCGCATTCATTGGCTTTATCGGCCCGGGTTCTGATGCTGAGCCCCGTGCGCAGGTTGTTGAATTGCGCATATTGCTCCTGAATACCGATAATGTAAAACACCGGAATTCCGGCAGCATCAAGGTCGGAAAGCAGTTTTTGTCCGGCCGCATTTTCAGACGGAATGCTGTGCAGTACGGCCAGATTGTACTTGCCAACCGGTTCAGTAAACTGATCGAGCGTAAAGGCTTCGGCTTCGTAGTTCTGGCTGTTTTCAATTGCCTGCTTCACCGCACCGATATCCGGATGCGGACCGTTGCTGACGAGCAGAACTTTCTGGCGACCGTCGAGCACATCCACCAAAATTTCGCGCACATTATTGCGGAGATTCTGCTCACCATCGGCCGGCGAAAGACTGATCCTGTAACGTTGTAAACCGGCCGCTCTGGCTTCCAGCTGAACAGGAATGGTGAGCGAAAACGGATCGCTGTTTACCGTAATTTGTTGCGAGAAAAGTGTTTGTCCGTTTTGCGAAACCGTGAGTGTAGAACGAGTTCCGTTGCAGCGGTGCGCTTCAGCAATGATTTCAAGCGGAAATGTGTTGCCGAGAAAAGCAATTTTATTGTGCAGCACATTATTCAGCAGCAAATCGCGGCGCACGGTTGTATCGCCCATTGCCACAGTAATAATTGGTGCTTTTACCGATGAAGCTGCAAACACCGGGCTTTCGCCTTTGTTGTAAAGTCCGTCGCTGGCAATCACTACAGCACCGAGGTTGCGACCACTGAAGCGGGTTTCGATTTCCGAAAACAGGCTGGTGAAATCGGTCTGACGGTCGCTCACGTTGGGATCCAGATTTTCGCGGAACCGTTCGCCGAAGCTGTATGTTTTTACTTCAAATTTTTCGGAAAGCGCATCGATAACCGCTTGCAGTTTTTTGCGGTATTCGTTTTTGTACCAGGCCGAATCAGCAGTAAGCACAGTGGATTCGGAAACATCCTGTGCAATAACAACAACAGGTTTCTCCACCTCGCGGCTTACCGTTTTCAGCAACGGACTGAGCAGCAGAAAAGCGAGTATGCTGACTGCAAGAAAACGAAAAGTCGCCAGCAAACCGATTACACGCCGTGAGAATTCGGCCAAACGTTTATCGCGGAAATACAGCACAGCCGCGTACACGCCACCCGCCAGCAGGCAGAAAAGCGTGTACCACAGCGGTGCTTCTGTAATGATGCGGATACTCAACGGATGCAGATGAGCAACAGGGTTAGTGAATGATCAGGTAAGCATGCCGCCGCACACATTGAGCACCTGACCGGTAATGTAGGCCGACATATCAGATGCGAGGAAAGCGGTTGCATTGGCAATATCTTCGGGTGTTCCACCGCGTTTCAGCGGAATGCCTTCACGCCAGCCTTCCACCACTTTCTGGTCGAGGGCAGCTGTCATTTCAGTTTCAATAAATCCGGGAGCAATAACATTGCAGCGGATATTACGCGAACCAAGTTCGAGCGCCACCGATTTGCTGAAGCCGATAATACCGGCCTTAGAAGCAGCATAGTTGGCCTGTCCGGCATTGCCTTTAACGCCAACCACAGAGCTCATGTTGATAATTGAGCCTTTGCGCTGTTTGAGCATGGGACGCTGTACCGCTTTGGTAAGGTTAAAAACGGATTTAAGATTGGCGTTGATAACCTCGTCCCACTGCTGTTCGCTCATGCGCATCAGCAGGGTGTCGCGGGTGATGCCGGCGTTGTTCACCAGAATATCAACTGTACCGAAATCGGTTACTACATCGGTTACAAGTTGATCTGCAGCGGCAAAATCGGCAGCATCAGAACGGTAGCCTTTGGCTTTAACACCAAAAGCCGCGAGTTCGCGTTCAAGTTCCTGGCCTTTTTCAACAGATGAGAGGTAAGTAAATGCCACATTGGCACCGTGCTGAGCGAAGAGCACCGCAATTCCTCGGCCGATACCGCGAGATGCACCGGTAACAATAGCCGTTTTTCCTTCGAGAAGCTTCATAGCTTAGAGATGTAAGAATAGAGTGAGGATGCCAAAGATAGCTGAAAAACGGCATCAGCAAAGACTATCTGCGGCGCGAGGTACTTTGTTCCGGAATTTTTCCGAGCAGCCATGTGTGAACCGGAATGAGTTCGGGCGAAAGCGGTTTCCAGCTCCAGGGTTTATCTGTTTCACTGAGTTTAGTGAGAATATCGCGGGTAGCTTTGGAAAGCGAATCGAAACGGAAACCGCCTTTATCCAGCTCACGAAATAGTTTCAGTACAAGCCTATCGCGTTCATTCACATCCGCTTTTCGGGCATTCCGTTCAATATGCTTTTGCAGATTGCCAACCATTGGCTGCGCTTCATCATGACGGTTCAACTCAATCATAGTCATAATTCGCAGAATACGAATGGCAATCTCCCAGCCTAATTTATCTTTCGATAGTTCATATTTGAGACTTAATTGCCGCGAACATTCTTTAAAATGCCCGAGTCTGAAATGCACACAAGCTTCATAGTAAGCAAACTTAGCAATACGGAAGTCGCCTTGTTTGAGGCGATTTGTTTTTTGGAGTTCCTGTAAAATTTGCTGAGCATTTTCCAGATCACCATTCAGCAATTGTATATCCAGTTCAAGTTGCTTGTTTACATAGTAATCAGCAGAATATGGTGCAATGTATTCAAGCGACTTTCTGGCAGAAATTAATGCATCCGGGTAATTACCAAGATAAATATCACATTCTGAAATATTTCCCCAGGCAAAACCCATTCTGCTTTTTCGATACACAGAAATGTTATTCTCGATGAGTGAGAGCATTTCGATTCCTGCATTTTTTGCTTTTTTGTAATCAAAAATACTTTGATAATAAGCTATTTCAAATAATCGTAAATAGTATCCGACGTTTGGTGAATTCGTTTGGTGATAATCATATTTACTTTCTGAAACATATTGTAATAATATTTCAGATTGTTTATCTACATTTTTGTTAGCAGAAAATCCTGCTTTCGTTATCATTTTATAATAATTATCCTGAGCTTTTAAGCTTGCCTTATTACACTTTTCATAATACTCTATCTCCTCTTGGTATTTATGGAAGGCTTTAGGGCCATCACGCCAAGATTTTAGTAATTTAAGTTGCTGTAAATGATCTAATAAGATATAATATAATTCATACTTTTTAGCAGTCGTAATAATATCATTTAACAATTCCAGACCAAGAGTTTCTCTTAGTTGCGTAAATCTGATTATCTGAAGAATAGTTGACTTCTTTTTAAGTTTTATTGAAATAGGATGTATCTCATCTTCATACTCATCTCTTTGAATATTGATATCAATTGCTAAAGAATCGAGTACTTTATTATAGAGTCTTGTTTTTAACTTATCAATTCTGCTGTCTCTTGGTGCCTGATATATCACTTTTGAGCAATAATCCAAATCAGGAGGCCCCTGCTTTCGGTCAAGTAGTAACTTCGCCAGCTCAAGCAT
>CALRTD020000371.1:0-5026 GCA_943371015.1 Synechococcus sp. UW140
TTTTAATGTTCGCATTATTTCCAATTGATTGTTTTTGCCCATTGGTCAAATGTTTGTAATTCAATATCAAAAACACCCTTAAAAATGTCTTTGTTGTAAAATGCTTTAAAAGGCTCGGTATTTAAAGCAATATTTCCATATATGCCTGAAATCTCTGTTGCAATTTCTTCATTATACATCTGTAAAAGAAATTGTTTAAATTCTTCTGGCTTTTGATAAACGTAGTTAACCGGTTTGCCTAAAATTGCAGAAATCTTCTCTGCAATTTGGTTGCCTGAAATTAGCTCACCACCAATTGGAAAGGTTTTACCAATTAAGTTTTTATTTAGCAATGCTTTGTAAGTGTATTGAGCCAAATTAAAATGACTTAACCAAGCAAATTGTGCTTCTGCTGGCAAAGGATAACCAATAACTCCATTCTGTTGAATTAATGGTAAAGACCAAGGTGCTGTTAGGTTATCAAGATAAAATGACGGCATTATTGTAATTAATGGCACATTTGCTGCCACGAATTTTTCAAAGATTTCTAACTTAATGTCGGACGCTACTGAGCCTGTCTTTTGTGGTGGTAATGGTAAACTTGTATTGAAAACAACACTTTCCAAATTACTCTTACCAAAGGCATAGATTAAGTTATCAGTGTATTGTCTTAAAGTCTCCCACTCGTAAATTAAAGGATATACCAATGATACATTGGTAACATCAACCATTGCATTTGCAAGACTTTCTTTGTCGGCAAAACTACCAATTGCAGTTTCTACTTTGTTAGTTTTAAACCATTCGTCATTGTCGGTTTCAGTAAGTAAGGCTTTTACTTTTACACCTTGTTTTACTAAATGTCTTACAACCGCATTGCCTTGTGCACCTGTTGCACCTGTGACCAAAATTTTCTTGTCCATTTTTCTTTTAATTAAGTTGTGAATAATGGCACAAAGTTATTTATATTTGCTATACATAATATACTACTATACCGAAGTATAGTAGTATCACAATGGATAGTAACTTGAAAATCAGTCAAATGAAGTCATCAGAAGAATGTGTGGAATACATCCGTCCCGTAAGAGATGTGTTGGATATTATCAATGGCAAATGGAAATTGCCAATACTAATTGCGTTGTCGTTTGGAAACAAGCGATTTAAAGAGTTAGAAAGAGATGTTGAAGGAATTACGCCAAAAATGCTATCAAAGGAATTGAGAGATTTGGAAGTAAATCAACTTGTCATAAGAACTGTCTATGATACAATTCCTGTGTCGGTTGAATATAGTTTGTCTGACTACGGAAAGTCGTTAGATGATGTTATTGTTGCACTGCGAGAATGGGGCAAAAAACATAGGACTAAATTATTTGCGAAGTCGTAGGGTTGTCGTCATAGGGTTGCAGCTAACTCTCAAATATACGCAATTCCCTTAATTAATATATTTCAACAAACATCCTTGCCAATTATTTGAAAATCATACTAGTAAATAATAGATATTCGTTTTGCGTTATATGCGTAAAACGAATATCTTTGAAAGAACTATACAAAATACGCATGATGGATTGGAGTGCCTATAAGTTTGTAATTGGTTCACATAAAGACAAAAATGTGATCTGGATTTCCTTCCCTAAAGATGATACCCTTATTCTCTTTTTAAAACAACACTCAAAACCGTTTTGGAGCCAAAGCCATAAAATGTGGTATGTGCCGGATTCAACGACTTACAGAAAACTTTTTCAACTCGAAGTTCAATCGCTTGGTAAAGAAGCATTAGGTAAACTATCGGCAGTAAACCGGCCAGCTATGCAACGTTTTATCGAAAACTTGCAACTCAAGGCATACAGCCCAAACACCATACGTACCTATTCGGTTGAGTTTGCTCAGCTTTTATATGTGCTGAAGAATTATCCGGTAGATCAACTTACCCCGGAGCGTCTTCGTTCTTATTTCTTGTATTGTATTCGTGAGTTGAATATTAAAGAGAATCAGTTGCACAGCCGCATCAATGCGATTAAGTTTTACTTTGAACAAGTGCTCAAAAGAGACAAGTTCTTCTTCGAGATACCTCGGCCTAAAAAACCGAGCACTCTGCCGAAGGTTATTGATGCAGCAGACGTAAAAAAAATGCTCGGTACAATTGAAAATATCAAGCATCGGGTAATGTTAAAGCTGTGCTACGGCATGGGCTTGCGGGTGAGCGAATTGGTGAATATTAAGATAAGCCATATCGACAGCAAACGAATGCAGGTTCTTATACAGCAGGGTAAAGGAAAGAAAGACCGCTTTGTGAATTTACCTCAGTCGGTTTTGGCAGAGATGCGTGAATATTTCAAAGTGTATAAACCCAAAGACTATCTTTTTGAAGGTATGTATGGCGGGCAATACAGCGTTAGAAGTGTACAGGCTGTTTTTAAACAGGCCATGAAAAAAGCACGAATTAGGAAAACAACAGGTGTGCATAGTTTACGGCACAGCTATGCCACACATCTGCTGGAGCAGGGCACAGATATTCGGTTAATTCAGGAATTGCTGGGGCATCAGGATATTCGCACTACAGAAATTTACACGCACGTCAGCACCAAAAGCAGAAGCAAGGTGAAAAGCCCGTTAGATGCGTTATAAATAAATTACCCGTTTAGCACTGTTGTCTCATCAATGCGCATCCAACCAATTGCTTCCTGTTCCGATACCCACTTCCACCGGCACTTTCAACTGAACTGCATTTTTCATCGCATTTTCAATCACCGGTTTCACCAACTCCACTTCATCCAGCGGAACATCAAACACCAATTCATCATGCACCTGCAGCAGCAAGCGTGTGCGCACGTTCATGGCTTTCAGTTCGCGGTGAACATTAATCATGGCCACCTTAATCATATCAGCTGCTGAGCCTTGTATGGGTGCGTTAATGGCGTTCCGCTCGGCAAAGCCGCGAACTACGGCGTTCGACGAATTAATATCGCGCAGGTAGCGGCGGCGGCCTAAAATGGTTTCTACATAGCCGTGCTCGCGCGCAAAAGCCATTTGATCATCCATATAGTCTTTGATGGAACTGTACTGGATGAAATACTGCGTAATGATTTCCTGCGCTTCTTTGCGCGGAATGTTTAAACTCTGCGAAAGTCCGAAAGCCGATTGTCCGTAAATAATACCAAAGTTTACCGCCTTGGCTTTGCTGCGCATTTCGCGGGTTACGTCTTCCTGCGCTACGCCAAACACGCGGGCGGCGGTTGCCGTGTGAATATCGTAACCGTTGTTGAATGCCTCGATCATGCCGGGATCATTGCTGAGCGCGGCGATAATGCGAAGTTCAATTTGCGAGTAGTCGGCCGAGAGCAGGGTCCAGCCTTCGCCGCGGGGCACAAAGGCTTTGCGGATTTCGCGGCCGCGGGCGGTGCGAATCGGGATGTTCTGAAGATTGGGATTGTCGGAACTTAAACGTCCGGTGGCGGCCACAACCTGATTGTAACTGGTATGCACGCGTCCGGTGTGCGGGTTCACCATCAGCGGAAGCGAATCGACATACGTGCTTTTCAGCTTCACCATTTCGCGGTAGTTGAGAATTTGCTCCACTATCGGATGCTTGCCAACCAGCTTTTGCAAAATGTCTTCGCCGGTGGCATACTGGCCGGTGCGGGTTTTCTTGGGCTTATCGCCAATGGCCAGCACTTCAAAAAGTATATCGCCTACTTGCTTTGGCGATGAAATGTTGAACGGTGTTCCGGCCAGTTCCTGAATGGTTTTATCGAGCGCCGCAATTTCTACCGCCAGATCAGCCGATTGCTTGGCGAGTGTTGCCGTGTCAAGAGTAATACCTTCAGCTTCCATAGCTGAGAGCACCGGAACCAATGGCATTTCAACGGTATCAAAAAGTTTGCGCACATTCGATGACTCGAGTTCAGGCTCAAAAACGGTCTGTAGCTGCCAGGTAATATCGGCATCTTCGGCTGCATACTCTTTGATCTGCTCCAGCTGCACATCGCGCATGCTTTTCTGATCTTTTCCCTTTTTGCCGATGAGTGTTTCAATACTCACGGGCGAATAGTTGAGATAGGTTTCGGCAAGCACATCCATGTTGTGGCGCATATCGGGCTGCAGCAGGTAGTGCGCAATCATGGTATCAAACAACTTGCCGCGGAGTGTAATTCCGTAGCGCTGCAAAACACTTAAATCATATTTAATGTTTTGGCCGGTCTTGCCGATACTTTCATTTTCAAACACCGGACGAAACTCTTCAAGCAATGCCTGCGCTTCGGTTTGATCGGCAGGTACCGGAACGTACCATCCTGTGCCGGCTTCATAGCTGAATGAAAGTCCAACAATTTCTACATTGTGCGCATCAAGTCCTGTCGTTTCCGTATCAAAACAAAAGCGGCTGAGTTTATTTAGTTCTGCAATAAGTTCAGCGCGCTGTTCTTTTGTCTCTGCACATTTGTAGCTGTGCGGCACATCGGCAATTGTTTTGTGAACAACAGGCTCTGTGCTGGCTTCGGTTTCTCCGGCTTCATCATCGCCTCCGGTGTTGCCGAAAATATCAAACTGTCCGGGTTTTGTTTTGCGCGATGCTGCTGAGGTATTTACTTCTTCAACTGGTGCATCTTCACCCAACACAATTTGCAGCATACGGCGGAATTCCAGCTCACCAAAAATGGCGCGGATCTTTTCTTTATCCGGCTCGCGGTATTGCAGTTGTTCTTCGTTCAGTTCAACCGGCGCATCGAGAATAATGGTTGCGAGTTTTTTTGAGAACAAAGCTTGTTCGCCGTGCTGTTCTACTTTTTCTTTTTGTTTGCCTTTGAGCTTGTCGGTATTCGCTAAAAGGTTCTCGACACTGCCGAATTGCTGAATGAGCGAGATCGCTGTTTTTTCGCCAACACCGGGAATGCCGGGAATGTTATCGACACTGTCGCCCATGAGACCGAGAATATCAATTACCTGCTCGGTGCGTTCAATTCCGTAGCGGGCGCAAATTTCTTTGACACCTAACTTCTCGGGCGGTCCGCCTTTGTAACCGGGCTTATAAATAAATATGTTTTCGCTAACGACT
>CALRTD020000372.1:0-5023 GCA_943371015.1 Synechococcus sp. UW140
CTGAGTTTTTGAGTAAAAGTTCGGAAGGCGTTTTTTTAGCTGCAGCGGGGAGACTGAGCAGGAGGAAAAGGAGCAGGACAGAACGCATAGCAAGGTTTTCGATGAAGTTTACCAAATCTAAGAAGTTGTTTGGATTTTGTTTTTGAAATTTGTGGTGAGTTCATTTTTTTGCCAGATGAGGCAATTTTTGCAGGCCATATTAGAGATGATCTGGTCAAAAAATTAACGAAGTATGGTGAAAAATGAGCCCTAACAAAGTCGAATGATAAAATCTAAACAACTTCCGGGCCGAAAATCAGTTTGAAACAACCGGCAAAAGATATCTTTGTGATAATGAGAACACATCTTTTATTGCTGGCTTTATTTGCACTGGTGCTTCCATTTTCAGGTTGCGACGACGATGATGATGAAGTGCAGATTCCGAAACCGCGCGGTTATTATCGTATCGCGTTGCCTGAAAAAAAATATGTGATGTACGATGCGGAATGCCCGTACACCTTTGAAATGCCTGACTATGCAAAAGTGTTGCGCAGCGGCATGCGTAACCCTGAGCCCTGCTGGCGTGATGTACAGATGGATCGTTTTGGCGCTACAATTTACCTGAGCTACAAAGAAATTACACATGATTCGATATTAAAACAGCTCATCAATACATCGTGGGAATTGACAGAGAAACACCGTTCAAAAGCGCAGGGACGCAAAGAGCTTGAAATCTTTCGCCCCGAAGATCATGTTTACGGAACTCTTGTTGATGTAGGGGCCAGCGCCGCAACTGCCATTCAGTTTTATTTGACCGACAGTGTGAAACATTTTGTACGCGGCTCACTGTATTTTATGGCTGTGCCCAACAAAGATTCGCTGAAACCGGTGCTTGATTTTATCCGAAAAGATGTTGAACACCTGACACAAACACTAAAGTGGAAAGGTGAAACACAACCAAACGAAAAGTCATCGACTCCGCGAAAGTCAGAAGCCGCAATCGTTCCGAAGCAGAAGTAATGAGCAGTTCACATCATTTGCTGATTGCAGGAGGCGGAGTTTCAGGTGCTTTGCTGGCAATGCATTTGCTCAAAGCAGATACATCCGGTAAGTGGTCAGTAACACTGGCTGAGCGAAATCAAGAATTCGGAACCGGGCTTGCTTATGGTTCACATAATCACGCACATCACCTGCTGAATGTGCGCGCCAAACAACTTTCGTGTTTCTCCGATGTTCCGGACGACTTTTGCAGTTACCTGCTTGAAACCGGCAGCAGTGCTGGTCCCGACGATTTTGTGCCGCGAAGAATATTTGGAGCTTATGTGAAGAATCGCCTGCTGAACACTGCAGCATCGAATAAACGATTAACGTTATTGCAGGATGAAATTACTGAAGCAAAACCATTCAGCACAGTTGCAGGTGGATATGTTTGCAAATCGAAATCCGGTAAGGCAATAAGTTGTACTCATCTGGTGCTGGCCTGCGGTAATTTGCTGCCGGCATCACCAGCAGCAGCAACTCCGGATATTCTTTCTCACCCGGCTTATGAGGCAAATCCGTGGAACTACAGCACATTCGACACACTGAACGTAAACGATAGGGTTGTGCTTATAGGTTCAGGTCTTACCATGTCTGATTTGGTTGCAGAACTGGTTAGTCGCGGACACAAAGGGAATATTCTTTCTGTATCCCCTCATGGATTTTTGCCGGCACAGCATCAGCCACCGCAACCAGTGTGGCGGGGCTTTGGCGATGAACTGCTGAATGCAAAAACGCTGGATGCCCAGATTCGGATTTTCAGAAAACAACTGCGTGCGGCTACTGAGAAGAATATTGGCTGGACCGCTGTTACAGATAGTTTGCGTCCGTGGTTGCAGCAACTTTGGCTCGAATCAGATGATGAATGGCGCAGTAATTTTATGCAGCATGTTCGGCACATCTGGGGTGTAGCGCGGCACAGACTTCCGCCCGCCACTGCTGATGTGCTTTATAATTCGATAAACAGCGGGCAGCTTAAGGTTGCCGCAGGCCGCATTAAAGCAATGAACTCCGAAGGCAACGAATTGCGGATCACCTGGATGCCTCGCGGAACCAATGAACTGCAAACAGTAACTGCCGCTAAAGTGATTAACTGCACAGGGCCGTCATCGCGCTGGGCAGAGCAGGGGCCTGAGTTAGTAAAACAACTGTTTGCCGACCGGCAGATTACTTATGATCGTTCCGGCCTTGGATTGAATGCGCTTCCGAGCGGAGAATTACTAGATACAAAAGGGCAAGTACAGCCGCAAATGTTCGCCATCGGGCCTATGATTCGCGGCGTACTTTGGGAAATAACTGCGATTCCCGAAATACGCACTCAGGTTACTGCGCTTGCCGCAATGCTGTCGGAATAATCAGGCACTAAGAAAACAAGCCGGATTATGTTAAATTTGCTGCTCCAAAATCAGAACTGAACCATCGTGAATAAAAAGCCAAAGTATTACGTTAAAGAATCAGCCGTTCACGGACGGGGTGTTTTTGCAAAAAAAGACATTAAAAAGGGTAAAAAAATTATTGAGTATCTCGGCGAAGTTATTTCGTGGGATGAGGCTGATAATCGTTTTGAAGATAAAGGCGATCATTCACACACCATGTTTTTTAGTATTGAAGGAAATCGCGTAATTGACGGTAATGTTGATGGAAATGAAGCCCGCTTCATTAACCACAGCTGCTCCCCGAATTGCGAAGCAGTAGAGAAAAAAGGAAGAGTATTTATTTATGCGAAAAAGAAAATTAAAAAAGATGCTGAACTGTTTTACGATTACATGCTTATTTACGATGGCAAAGTGACGAAAAAAGTGTTGAAAAAATACGCCTGTTTCTGCGGCAGTAAAAAATGCCGGGGCACACAGCTAGACCTGGAAAATAAATAATTTGAATTAAATATTTTGAAAGCCCGATGTTTTTAACATCGGGCTTTTTAATGAATATGATTACTGAAATAGAGGAGTAAAGGAATACACATATTACTACTAATTACGGATAACGGGATAAGTTTAACGGATATTTAGTTTTGAAGATAAGCCGCATTGAATTACATTCGTTCATACATCAATTAAGGTAAATTTGTAATGAACAAGATTCTGCTTTCTATTTGTCTTCTGATTTTTTCAGCAACACTTAATGCCCAAACTCCTGAATGGTCGCGTGTGCGGATTTACACGGGTGAACGCGGGCTTATTCAGCTGTCGCAAGCAGGTATTTGCGTTGATCATGGTGAACTGAAGAAAGGATATTCGCTTACTACCGATCTCTCGCGAGAGGAAATTGCCAAAGTTGCTGCTTTAGGTTTTACGTACGATGTAGTGATTGCTGATGTTCAGGCACATTACATCAGTCAAAATGATCCTGCACGCTTAGCACAAAGTTCTCCGCAGGTGCAAAGTGCCGGATGCGGTTCTGCACAAAGTTTTCCCACACCAGCCAACTTTACGCTAGGCAGTATGGGAGGCTTTTTTACGTATGCCGAAATTCTTTGGCATCTTGACAATATGGCAACGCTGTATCCAAATCTGGTGAAGGCTCGCGCACCTATCGACAGCAATCTTACCACAACCGAAGGGCGTTATGTTTATTGGTTGAAGCTTTCAGACAATGCAACTACAGATGAACCTGAGCCGGAAATGATATATACAGCTGCACATCACGCCCGTGAACCCGCAGGTGTTTCGCAGCTTATTTTGTACATGTATTATTTGCTGGAAAATTATAACTCAGATCCCGAAATTCAATATCTGCTCAATCATACAGAATTGTATTTTGTACCCTGTATTAATCCTGACGGCTATATCTACAATGAAACAACGAATCCTTCTGGAGGAGGATTGTGGCGTAAGAACAGGCTTGATAATAATGATGGTTCTTATGGTGTAGATTTAAATCGTAACTACGGCTACAATTGGGGGTATGATAACAGCGGATCATCACCAATTACCTCAGATGATACTTATCGCGGAGCGGCTGCATTTTCGGAAGCTGAAACGCAGTTGATTCGTCAGTTTTCTAATGCTCATCAGTTTCGTATAGCGCTAAACTACCACACCTACAGCAATCTGCTTATTTGTCCGTGGGGCTACGAATATCAAACTTTCACACCCGATTCAGCTTTATTTGCATCTTGGGGTGCATTGCTGACTGCCGATAACAAATATGCTTTTGGCACAGCCGATCAAACTGTAGGCTATATTGTAAACGGAAGCTCAGACGATTGGATGTATGGTGAGCAAAATTCAAAGCCTAAAATTATGGCTATGACACCCGAAGCCGGCGATCAGGCTGATGGTTTCTGGCCGGCGCAGAATCGCATTATAGATATTTGTAAACTGAATATTCCGATGGATTTGTATGCAGCGCGGCTATTGCTTGCATATGCAATTGCCGAAGATCGCGGTGATCGTTATTTGCGGCAAACTTCTGGACATCTGCCCTATGATTTTCAACGTCTCGGATTGGATACTACGCCGGTTTATACTGTAAGTGTCACTCCGCTTTCGCCGTGGATGACTGCTGCCGGTGCGCCGCGCACTTACAATGCTGTATCGCTGATGCAAACTATTTTGGATTCAATTTCTTATACGCTCAATCCGGCCACGCCTCCGGGAACTGCCATAAGCTATTTACTATCCATTAACAACGGCACATTTGCCTGGAGCGATACGATTACCAAGATTTACGGCCCTACAACTGTGCTGCTGGCCAACAGCGGAAGTTCAATAACAGGCTGGAATCAGTCGGGCGGATGGAATACAACTACATCGCAGTTTTGGTCGGCACCTTCGTGTATTGCTGATAGTCCGAACGGAAATTATCCGCAGGGGGCCAATACGCGATTAACAACTGCCTCCGCACTTGATCTCACCACAGCAGTGAGTGCACAGCTTTCATTCTACACTCGTTTCGAAATTGAGCCGGGCTATGATTTTGTACAGGCACAAGTTTCGACTGACGGCGGTGCATTGTGGACTGCACTCTGCGGGCGTTATACAACGAACAATAATAATCTCGA
>CALRTD020000373.1:0-5005 GCA_943371015.1 Synechococcus sp. UW140
AGTTGAAGGGGGCTGAATAATGGCTTTCGGTTTGCATCCTTCAACAGCAACTGCAAACAAAAACAGGGCAGCAATGGCGTAAATGGTTTTCATATTGGGTATAAAATTTACTACAATGGTAACAAAATCATGCCAAACTCAGCGTACTAAAGTGACATGGCCAATGTAGCTGTGTTTTTGCCCAAGCACATCTGTTACTTTGGCTTTCCACACATAGACGTCTTGCTGACAGATTTCCGGATGGCCTTTAACTCTGCCGTCCCAGCCCAAACTCATATCATCAGAGAAAAATATCATATTTCCCCAGCGATCAAAAATGTAGAGTTCAAAGGTTTGGATGCCAATGCCGTAGCCGGTGAATGTTTCGTTATCGCCATCATCGTTTGGAGTAAAAGCATTGGGGAAATAAATAATGAATTCGGGACGGATACACACCTCCTGAACTGATGTATCAGGACAATTGTAGATATTGTTGGCAATCAGCTGCACATCATAGCAACCTGCAACTTCGCCCGGAAATGTATAAACCGGGTTCTGATCAGGCGAAGTGCTGAGTTGTCCGAAATTCCATGTCCAGCTTGTAGCGCCCGAAGAAAGATCGGTGAATGTAACCGTTGGATTAAGCACCGTAGGTGAAGCCGGTGTAAAACTGAAATCGGCAGTTGCATTAGGATTAGCACAAACATAATTAGGCATTACGGTTGTTGCTGTGCAGCCATTGTCATCGGTGTAGGTGAGTGTAACGTCAAAGCAGCCGGCGGTGGTATAAGTATGACTCGGATTGCAGTTGGCAGAGGTAAAGCCATCCCCAAAATCCCAGAAACAATTGGGGTTATTGGCTGCAGTTGATGTATTGGTGAATGCCACATTGAGCGGCAGGCATCCGCTGAGCGGAGTACCGGTAAAGCTAACTGCCGGCGGAGGATTTACCGTAACTGTCACTACAGCGCTGGCAGTTGGGGTGGTGCAGCCATCGTCGATAACTACGGTATAGGTTGTGGTAGCCGCAGGATTAACAGATGCGTTTGGCGAGTTGCCGCCTGTTCCGGCCGGATACCAGGTGTAAATATAAGGCCCGCCGTTTCCGCCTCCGGCAACCGCTGTAAGTGTTGAGGGCTGACCCACACAAACTGCATTCGGGTTGGCTGATAGCTGAGCAAGCAGCGGGGGATGAACAGTGACTAAGATTGTTGCCGGTGCTGCCGAACAACCATTGGCATCGCGAACAACCACGGTGTATGTTGTTGAAGTGCCCGGCGTATCGGTTACTGTTGCTCCGGATCCTGTTACCGCCGGCGACCAGGTGTAGGTATAAGGAGCACCAGCTCCGCCGCCGGCAACTGCCGTGAGCGTTGTCGTTTGCCCGATACAGATGGTTTGCGGTACTGCACTGAGCTGCGCGGTTACCTGCGGAGGCTCAGTAACTGTAATTGTTTCAGTTGTTGTGCAGCCGGCACCATCGGTAATTAAGCAGGTATATGTTCCTGCACAAAGTGCCAAAGCGGTGTGTGTATTTAAATTGGAAGCCGATGCCACTACAATGTTATTGGCATCGGTCCACGAAAAACTGTAAGGCGCTGTTCCTCCTGCGGGAGTTGCTGTAGCTGTTCCGTCGCAAACTCCGAAGCAGGTTGCTGAAACTGGTACCATTGCGGCATTCAGATTGCCGTTATTGCCCGCCACCGGAATATTTACAGATGCCGTGCAGCCGTTAGCATCGGTAACCAGACAAGTGTAGTTACCTGCGGCAAGGTTAATTACTGTATTTGCTCCGTTTATGTTTGTTGCAGTTTGAATGGTTGTACTTGCGGCATCTGTCCACACAAAATCATAAGGCCCGGTTCCGCCCTGCGGGGTAACAGTAGCTGTTCCATCGCTCTGGTTACAGGATGCGGGTGTAGAGCCTACCAGCAACTGAAGTGCTGCCGGCTGTGTTATGGTTACGCTTGCTGTGGTGATACAGCCGTCGTTGGTATCTGTAATTTCTACAGTGTAAACACCTGCCGGAAGGTTGGAGAGTGTATTTGAACCGGGCTGAGCATTGGCCGTTTGCAGCACTGTGTTTGCGGCATCCATCCACACAAAATCAAACGGGCCAACGCCTTGCGGTGTTGCTGTTGCCGAGCCGTTACTGTTGCCATTGCAGTCTATCATGGTTACCTGCAGCTGCGGCGGAGCACAGCACGAAAGTGAAGCGTTGAACTGATACACAGGATCGCCCTGGCAGGCTACGTTGCTCCAGTTTCCGGTTTCACCATCGCCGTAGGTGTCTATAATAATGCCGAGGTTGTCGCCGGTATTGCCGGGCGGACAGTCTTTGGCGGTTATGGTCCAGCAAAACTGCCAGTTTACAGGGCCATCGCAGTTATCGCCAAAATTATCAACCGGATTTCCGTTGGGGCCTCCCTGTACCACATCACCATCAAAAAAGAAACCGCTCATGATGCCGTTTCCGTTGGGTGTGTTTACGTTGTTGAACCATTGCCAAACACCAGGACCATTATCGCACGTATTTGCCGGTACAAGATTGGTCAGTGTGGTCATGTCCCAGCCATTGCCAAATGTGGGAATCACAGCATGCAGCCAGTTGGTGTTTTGCTGATCCCACTGGGTAATGGTGTAGCAGAAGGTAACTGTTGTTCCGCCAAGATAAGTACCGTTTACCGGAGCCGGATTTACGGTAAGGGTGGAAGCCAGCAGGCAATCATCGCAACTATTGTTGTTTTGCAGGGTCATGGTAAACGTACCCTGATCGGCCGGAGTGCCGCCGCTGATTTGTATGTAATAAGTATTTCCCGGCACCATCTGATCAAAGCTGGCAGAAAGTGTTCCGCCCGAACCAATTGCACAGCCACGGCCAACCAATCCGGAGCAGCTGCCCTGATAAACGGCTATGTTGGGTGTGCTGATTGTTCCGTTAATGTTGATGATTAACTCGTTGCCGGTAACCGTAACTGCGTACCAAACATCGGTAGCCGGCGAGGCCATGGGTGTGCTGTTGCTGGGCTGGCAGTTGATGAGTGTGGTGTAAGGTGTTTCGGTTACGGAGTTGACATTGGTAAGTCCGTTTACAGTCATTACTGCACCAACACCGCTCGGACAGGCGGCAGGCGCTCCAAGCGTACCGAGGTTTTGAGCACCGAAGCAGTCGTCGTTGGCTACCTGCGCAGTGGCGGCGGCTGAAACGAAAAGGACCAAAAGTGAGAGGAGTTTTTTCATTTCACTTTTGTTTTGGTCATTATTTCTACAATGCCGCCATCGGGTGTGAGGCGAAATACGGAGCCGGTATCAAAGCCGGGTTTTTCGGTTCGCACACGTTCAATGCGCACAGGCAGACTCAGCGCTTTCATTTCATTGGCCGAGAGTAATTCAACTTTCAGCCCGCTTTCAAACACTATTGTATTGCGCTCGTCCATGTACCGGTAGCGATCCATATCGGCTTTTGAAAGTGCTTCTGTATATGGCTTGAGATCCGAAACAGATTCGGGATTCACATAAACATAACTGCCCGCAGGTGTTGTAAACGAAAGCAGCAGAATGCTGAAAACGAAAAGGAAAATGCCCGAAAGCATCACCCGTAAACGGTTGAACAATTGAAACGTGTACATCAGGGGACTGGTGTTTGGTTATTGCAAGTACTATATAACTGTGCTTAAAACCTGTCCCGGTAAAATCGTATTTATCAGATAGATTTAATAATATGATAATCAGCGTATTGAAATTAACTAATTTGATTACTCAGCGTAAATAAAAGTATCGCAATGAACTAAAGAAATTGGAGAGGCAAAAAGGCTTTCATGATCTTATTCGGATGTGGTAGTTACATAAAGGATAGTGCTTCTGCCGCAACATTTTTTTTCATTTCCTGTTTTCATTACTGATCTTGGCAACAGTCCGGATTTCAACGCTGATTCAATACACCGCCAGCACTGGCTTAACTCTATTAGTATCATGAATAAGTCGATACGTAAAATTGTGCCTCAACAGTTCAAGCAAAACATGGAAGGTTTTGTAACCGTTGATATGTTTCATACTGAATATGGTTTTGAGCCTTTTCTTGTGTTTACAGAATTTCACATGAGTCGCCCCATTTTCGGGCCGCATCCGCATGCAGGAGTTTCGGTAATGACGTATATGCTGCCCGACAGCAAAGGCTCATTTCTGAATCGCGACAGTAGGGGCGATCACAGCATTATTGAACCGGGCGGAATGCATGTTACGCAGGCAGGCAGCGGAATAAAGCATGATGAAGTACCGACAGAAACTGGCACCGATTGCCACGGATTTCAGATCTGGATCAATCATGCGGATAAAGATCGTTTGGTGGAACCTAAAGCCTTTCATGCTTTTGCAAATGATATTCCTGAGTTTGAAAACGAAAGTCTGAAACTTCGTGTAGTTCAAGGCCACTACAAAGAACTTGTATCGCCAATTGAATTGGTGACCAAGACACTTTTGTTTGATGTAACACTTCAGCCCGATACTTCTGCTGAATTTGAAGCGCATGAAATGGCCTTTGTTTACCTGATTTCAGGTGAATTGAAAGTAAACAACGAAGTCGTTCATGCACCGGCCACACTGCTATTTGAAAAAGAAGGTAACAGTGTTGTGGTAAATGCAGGATCGGCAGCAGCTAATTTCCTGTATGTATCAGGTACGCCGCATCACGAACCTATTGTGCATGGTGGTCCGTTTGTAATGACTACCAATGAACAGATGCACGAAACCAAAAAGCGGCTCGGACGTGGTGAAATGGGCGAACTGTTGCCGCTTGCGGCCATTTAGTTTCAGCAGCTTGACTCTCTTGTTAGTTAGATGGTAGAGGTGTTTCGCCCATGGCAATTCTATTGCATCTCAAGAGTATATCTTGCAAGTCAGCACCTGTTGAACGTAAAGGATCAATAGCTTTTATTAAATCGGTGCGAATAAAATACAATTCATCGCGATTAAACTTTGTTGAGCCTTTTACCAGATCGAGCTTCATCAGTTCTTCCTGTAAGTTTTG
>CALRTD020000374.1:0-4995 GCA_943371015.1 Synechococcus sp. UW140
CCGCTCTAACCTTACCAACGGTATTAACGTGAGCGGACAGGATACCAAGCCGGGAACAGCATTTGCGGTTGACCTCAGCGGTTATTATCACAACGATGATATTAAAGTGAGCGGAAAGAAAAGTACGCTTATGGCGGGTATGGCCATCACCAACATCGGTAACAAGATTTCGTATTCAACTTCTGTGAACCGCGATTTTATTCCCATTAACCTTCGTCTGGGTGCAGGTATGCTGATTAATGCTGATGATTTTAACCAGATTGCATTTTCAGTTGAAATCAACAAGCTGCTTGTTCCAACACCACCGATTTACAAGCTTGATTCAAACGGCAGTCCTGTGTTAATTCCCGGTGGCGGTGGCTATGAAATTTTAGCTGGTAAAGATCCGAACCGTTCTGTTCCTGCAGGGATGTTTGGTTCGTTTAACGATGCACCGGGCGGATTCCGTGAAGAAATGCGCGAGTACAATCTTTCGGTTGGTATGGAATATTGGTACGATAAGCAATTTGCAATTCGCACTGGTTATTTCTACGAGCATCCGACCAAGGGCAACCGCCAGTATATTTCACTCGGAGCCGGTATTCACTACAATGTGTTTGGTCTTGATTTCGCTTACCTGATTCCGACCAACAACCAGCGCAGCCCGCTGCAAAACACCTTGCGTTTCACCCTCACTTTCGATTTCGAAGGGTTTAAGTCGCAGGAAGGCGATAAATAACATTCAGTTGAATGACATCTTCAACCGGCAATGCAGAACAGCGTTGCCGGTTTTGTTTTGTGCTTAACCGAATGCCTTACCTTTGCAACTATGAGTCTCAATATCCGTGTAGGTTTTGGTTTCGATGTTCACCGTCTCGAACCCGGTCGTCAGCTCTGGCTGGGCGGCATTTTGCTTGAACATGAAAAGTGTGCCGACGGGCATTCGGATGCCGATGTTTTACTGCATGCCATATGCGATGCGCTGTTGGGTGCTGCTGCGCTCCGCGATATTGGCTTTCATTTCCCGAACACCGATGCCGCGTGGAAAAATGCCGACAGTAAAATTTTACTTCGCGATGTTGTGAAACTGCTGCAGGAGCGCGGCTGGAAAGTGGGAAATATTGATGCTACACTTTGCATGGAACGACCCAAAATCAATCCGCATATCCCGAAAATGATTGAAACACTGGCTCCGATTTTGGGAGTTGAGCACGATTGTGTTTCAATAAAAGCCACCACCAACGAAGGTTTGGGTTATGTAGGTGCAGAAAATGGCGTGAATGCTTATGCGGTTGCGCTGATTGTGAAAGGGTAACCTAATCGATCGAAATCGAATACTCTACCCCGATAATATTCAGCGTTTCGGGATCAATAACATTCCACTCTTTCTGGAGCAGGTAGTAAATGCCCAGCGTGCTTATTTTGTTGAGCTGAATATCAATACCGCTCATAAAGCGTGTGCGGTCGAAACCGTTGTGATACGGAATACGCGGATTTTGAACCTGCACACGAAGTTCTGTGCCAAAATAAGGCGAGACAATATCATTGAGCTTGTATGATGCTTTAAACAAATTGCGCCAGTATATTTCCGGCACACGTCCATACTCGTTGCTGTAACCTGCACCGCGCCATTCCCACTGCACACGGCTGCGGTAAACAAATGCAAATCGGCCCGGGCGGTGTTTCAAAATTAAGTCGGCATACAAGCGGTGGCGATAGCCCCAAAGATCATCGTCTTTGTATTTGGCGATGAAGCGATAGACACCGGCAATCCGAACATTTTTATTGATCTTGTAAGTAGCGCCAACGTTGGTGTACAGCAAATTGAGGCGCGTAAGGTTATTGCGAAAACGGAGTTCCTGATCGAAGTTCAGCGTAAGTTTTTTGTTGATGTCTTTATTGATGCTGAATGTATTCCAATTTCCGAGATCACTGTGCTGGGCACTCAGCTGTGATCCGGAAATAATCCAGACTGCAAACATTAGAAAGCACAACTGTTTTCGCAGCATCATACGTCCTGATTTCGGTTTTCGTAATAATAGATTTTTACAACAGCGGTATCGCGCAAAAAGTCAACACGGCCAATACTTACTTTATGAATGTTAAGCCCAGTGCGCTTTTTCAGATCTTCAATTAATGCGGTATGATTGTCGGGTTTAATCAGTTCAATGTTTTCGTATTGTACCGATTTTACAAATTCGGTTTTCATCAGCACATTGCCATCAAGTAAAAATGCGGCGAGGATAATTGTTGAGTTTACAATTACTATCTCAAGCACATTGCCTTTGTTTACAGAGCTGATAAGGCCGAGTGCAATTACGGTAAACAGGTAAGTCATATCCCGCGCCGAAATGTCTTCTGTACGGTAACGCAGCAACGAGAAAACGGCAAACAACCCGAATGCCGCACCGGTAGAGAAACTCGACTTTGTATTTAGCAGGAAGGTGATGACAAAAATGGTGACGTTAAACATGAAAAACGTAAAAAAGTAATCACGTTTTTTGTAAACCGGATAGTAGATGAACCGAACCAAAATAATCATCGAAAGCAGGTTCACAAGTAAGCGGGTAAAGAACGTAATGTCGAAACGTTCGAGGCTGAATGTGAAAAATTCGGCTTCACTTTCTTCCTTGTCTTTCTTTTTCTTTTTCTTGTCGTCTTTGTCGGTATCGGTGTTTTCAGTTGTTTCGGGGGAAGTGATAAAAAGTCCGTTTTCACCAACAGTAGCAGCAGAGTCTTGTGCTTTCAGATTGGCAGCAGGCGTTAAAAGCAGGAGCAGAACAGGGAAGAGCCAGTTAAGCAGCGTTCGGGTCATTTGAGGTGATTTTGTTGAGCGTAATTAAACCTTCTTTGAAATTATTTTTTCTGACATTTTCGTTGAGTTCGGCAACAGCAATGCAGTATTTACTCATTCCGCCTTCGCGGATGCGCTGATTGCGGAGTAGTTTAACGAAAGCGGTGTCCATTGCTTTTGCCTGCTTGGCCTCAACAATTACAAGTGTATCGAATCGTTTGCTGCCATTTTCATCTTTCACCTCCATATCGAGGTCGATGGTCAGGCGTTCTTCTTCGAAACGATTTACGAGTGTAACACGGGTGTAATTGACCCAGAGTTTTGCTTCCAGCTCACCGGGCTGCATGCCTGCGGTTGAATTGAGCAGATTTTCTGATTTAGGGTCAATATCGCCGGGCTGTGCCTGGGTCTTAACGCGGTTTTTGAGTGTGCGGCCTTTGTTGTTTTTATGCTTGACTTCAAAAAACTGAAGATCAGATTCTACATAACGCCGCATTCGTATTTTGTAGCGGTTTGTTTTTCCGTTGTGATGCTGCGTAAAGAGTGTGTACTCGGGTGTATCGAAATACAATGTTTCATAGCGACTCATACGAGTGCCCGACACTTCAAGCGCTCGGTAGTTTTGCTGAACGGCACGAAGTAAATCAGGTAGCTTGCTGATGTGAAAGATGAATTTCTGATCCGTACGATCCATAAGCTTTACACCGTCCATTTCGGCCAGTGTAATGGGTTCAAAACCATTCAGCAAATCACGTACTTCGTTCAGCATTGTATCAGTAACTGTAAGTGTATTTTATATGCTTTTGAAGTACATCGCCGGGGCCATACACTTTCTTGTCGGTACGCAGGCCTTTTGCATCGTAGGTGTAAACAATTTTCTTGGTGACTTTGCCGGCAGCGTCGTAAGTAATTTCACTTTGGCGGTCGCCGCGGGCATTGTAGGTAAATACAATTTTCTTAATTACCCCGCCTTTTTCGTTATACCACACTTCTTCGGTTTTATCGCCGGTAGTGTTGTACTTCCAGGTGATGTGCTTGTATTTACCGCCATCATCCTCATCGTCATCGTTTTTCTTCTGATTGTTTACATCCTGCGCTACTTCTTCTACCTTGTCTTTTCCGCTGTACTTTGCGGCTTCTTTGCGGCGCACAGAGCCATCGCGGTTATAGGTTATGTCCTCAATCGTATTGCCTTCTTTGTCAAATTTTTTGACTTCAGAGCGGTAGCTGGCAACTTCTTTACCACCTTCATAAACGACAGTGGTTTCGGTTACACCTTTTATTTTATAAAGGCGTATATCTTTTTTTGACTGTGCTGAAACGCATACGGCGAAGCAGCAGGCAAGCAATGTGATCAACAGATTACGCATCACAGTTAACGTTTAACAGTTAGAGTTCCGGCATCAGCTTCTTCTTTACGGCCGGTAATTTCAACATTCACCTGAACCGCACTGGTACCTGATTGCACTGAGCAATCGTCGGAATAAACATAAATTTTGTAAGATCCTTTGCGCAGATAGCGGAACATAAAAGTGCCGTCGGGACCAGTTTTTACACGGTCGCCATAAGTAGGATCATCACCATAAATAATATACACATCTTCATCAGGGGCAAAATATTCGCCATTTAATGTGGTGCAGTTGTTGGTGTAATCCTGCGCTTTTACTTTTCCGATAATTGAGGCTCTTCCGCCCGCCCCGGGACCGTTGGAACAACCATTGAGCAGGAAAAAAGACGCTGATATAAGTACTATGCTGAAGAATTTCAGCAGGGGGGCAGAACGTGTTGATTTCATGAATGTGTTGAGTTGCGAATTGCACGACAAGATAATCATCCCGAAACATTTTAGGAAGAAAAAATTAACACGAGCAATTATTGTTTTTACTGATGTACAATTCGTTGGGTGCTGATTTCTCCTGTTGAATTCGTGATTCTGATCAGATAGAGGCCAGCAGCAAGCTCCTGCATTGGCAGCTGAAACAGTGTACTGCCCTGAGCCGGGAAGTACATTCCGCAACTCCGGCCTTCACTGTTGAATACCTCTACTCTGGTACCATCGTCAACGCTTTGAGCAAACTCAATGTTCAACTGCGTTGCAGCAGGATTCGGATAAAATTTAATCTCGCTTGTTTCGGGTTGTGAAACAGAAAGCGGATTACAATAAATACCCTGCTGCTGAAGCTGTACCCGCACTGTGGTTGTTCGCTGCGCTACAAATGAGC
>CALRTD020000375.1:0-4987 GCA_943371015.1 Synechococcus sp. UW140
TGAAATGCGCGCGGAAGATCCCAAACTTTCTCTTCGTTGAAATACACGCGCAGCCGGTTTTTCTGACGCCAGATAGAAACATGAATTTTGTTTTTACCCATGTGCGCTGCAAACTGGCTTGTTGCCAAATCGTTTTTCAGTAACTCTTCGCCGTTTGTAATTACACGAACTTGTGTACTTCCCGCGCTGTTTGCTGCTCCGGTCGGGTGCATATAAATTCGCACACCTTCTTTACCATCGGTAAAGCGCGACCATTTGGTAAATTCGGAAGCGGGCTTGGTCATTTGAACAAAGCTGACGTTGAAGCCCGAAGAATAAAAATTGAAATCTTCGTTGCAAACGAGATCATATTCAAACGTGAAATTTTCGGGGAGCTCGGTAATAAATTCGGGATAACACGTTCCGTTTTTATTGAGTTTAAGCCAGTGGCCTTCTGTTCCGTCTATAGTTACTAGCTCACCGCTGCCGTTTGTATTCCATTTGGCCGGGTAATCACCAACAGCATCCTGCATAAAATCTTCCTGAACAACTACTTTTTCGCCCGGCACAAAGTCAAACTTGCTGTATGTTTTGAGCGAAGGTGCTGTAGATTTAGCCGACGATTTTTCGTTTGATGAGTTGCTGCCGCTTGAGTTGCTGCTGTTGTTGTTACTGCTAGAATCGCTGCTATTGGCATCTTTACTTTTTTTATTTCCTCCCTTGGCAGCACCGTCAACTTTGTCTTCAACCTTGTCAACACCTTTGTTAACGGTTTTGTCAACTTTTTGCTCTACACGTCTTTCTAACGTGTTCTTTGTATTGTTTAATACGCGATCGCCAAGGGTTTGGGCATTGAGTTGTGCTGTTCCTGTGATCAGCAGAACAGCAAAGAGAATAGGGTGGGTCTTTTTCATGGCAGTGAATAAGTTGTTTTGCACAGGCCAAAAGTAGAGCATTTCGTTCGGGCTGAACGAGGGTAAAATAATAGAAATGTGAGAAGAATTTATTGATTAAGTAATTGATAAACAGCAGTATAGTTTATTGCCCGTGATTGGAATTCCCCATCACGATTTTATATTCAGCATTTCAAAAAGCTGCTCTTTTTTTTGTTTTGAAACCGGGATGCTTTTTCCATCACTCATAATCAATACACCGCCCTGGTCGCGATTAAACCGGATTGCGAATTCAATATTTACAATGTAAGAATGATGAATACGAATAAATGAAGTGCCTTCACTGCAAAGTTTTGATTCGTATTGTTTGAGAGTAAGGTTGGTGGTAATGTGTGAATTATTGAGAAGTTTAACCCGGCAATTATTTGACTGTGCTTCAAGATACATCAATTCATTGGCTGTTACATAGCTAACTTCATCGCGCGTTGGTAACATAATTTTTGATGCTGATCGTTCTTTCTGAAGCTTAAATGTTTCAATTAATGCCCCGGCATTGTAGTTTTTATCTTCCAGTTTTTTGATTCGTGTTAGCGTAGCTGAGAGTTCGCCGGGATCTATTGGTTTAAGTAAATAATCAAGTGCATTTATTTTCAATGCCCGCAGCGCAAAGGTGGTGTGAGCAGTTGTAAAGATGAGATGAAAATCATGAGTATTTACCTCATTCAATAATTCAAATCCGTTAAATTGAGGCATCTGAACATCCAGAAATACTACATCCGGACGATACCTGTTAATCATCGTAATTCCTTCAGCTGGATTTGTTGTTTCAGCAATTACAGTAATACTTTCTGTATGCGATTCAAGCATTTTTTTCAATGCACGAATCCCTGCGTATTCATCATCAATTATTATTGCGTGAAGCATCATTCCTCAAATCAACGTGATGTACAGATAATAGTTTTTGGCAACTTCTTTTATAGATAAAATCATTTGATCATTTTGAGTGAGTAGCATGGAATAGAAATAAACGTTTGTAACGCTTAAATATAACTGTTCTTAAGAAACAATAATATTAAGGAATCCTGTTTTGCAATAAATGTTGATTTACAGACTCAAAAAATACATTTCCAGAGACAGAATTAGTGATTTTGTTCAATCTAAAAAAATATAATCAGGGTTAGAATTTGAATTGATCAGCAATTTCCGACCAGTTATTAGCCAGGAACTCATTTCTGGACTCGCTGAATTGACTTTGGTTTCTCCCGGATATACCTTCATCAAATCTAATCAAATAAAAACCTCTTCTGATTTACTGCAACGTAAATTTAATTGATAATCAGTTGATTAGATGGTTTTAATTGATGTGAAATAATGCATTTATGCAAAATAATTAAATCTAAATCAAATTGTATGAAAACAAAAATTTTAACTGGACTAGCCTTAATTGGAGCACTTTCAGTTAGTGCACAACAGCAGCAGTCTATCATTGATCTGCGCACGGGTATATATGATGTACCGCCTGCCAATATGCCATCGTTAATGCCTATCGGGCTTGCCGATGATACATGGAAAGTTTACCGTTATGTGAACGGGAATTTTCAGTCTCTCATGACTGGTTATGTTTCCAACGGACATGAGATTAGTTTCATGCCATCCTGCGCGCCTTCTCAGAATGCATACAACTGGTCATGTTCTTACCAAAGCATTGATCCTGATGTACGTGTTCTTGCTCCTGATATTTTTCCGGCTGATGTACCAGATCCCGGTACAAATAATCAGTCAAATATGTTTGACAAAGGAGATATAAAAAATACATCTACAGATCAGTATCTGTATCGAATGACTTTTGATTTTGGAAAAACATGTAATTCAACTATTCAATCGGCTTTTCTCAATATCAAGATTCTTACAGGCGACGGAATAACTGGTTTTTACATCAACGGACATTATGTGCCGCTTCCTAATTATCCGCAAATGCAGCCTTCGAATCCGAATCTGCCTTATACCAATTATTTAAATATTGATAATGCATTGTATGTAGGAAACAACTACAACAATCAATATCCATATACTGTAAATTCATGGAACGGACCGTTCAGTACTTACATTCCGGCTGTTTCAGTACCCATTCCGGCTTGGTATTTTGCCAACGGCAGCAATACACTGATTATTGCCGTAAATCCCAGCTCCGTTGGGTCTTGCTGTCGCAAAAATACGGCTGCACTTATGGTTGATGCTGAACTTGAAATCAATCATACTCCCGGTGTTGCTCTTTACACTGTAACTCCGTCGGGACCTGTTACGCTGATTCACACACAAACACAACTTCAAAGTGTTACAGTTACTGCTTCAACCGGAACGCCGGGTATTATTATGCAACTTTTCCCGGGCAATGTATCTGGTGTTGGCCCGACAACAATTTCTTCAACATATACTCCCATGGCCAATACAACATTGTTTGTGAAGGTAATTCAGCCCTCACTCGGATGCGGAGATGATATTAAAATTCCTGTTACTGTTATTCAGCAACGCCCGCAGCATTGGATGTCGCTTGATTTAAGCCAGTCAACTAAAATGTTGTTGCAAGGTTCAACAGGTATGATCATGCCAATGATCGATGATCAGAATGCTGGGGCATATAGTGTGAAAGTGCAAAAAGATATTGATGGTGATATTATTTATGAAGGACCTCCTAATGTTGATGTAGCGGTTTCTCCCGGCGAAACACGCGATTATATTATTACTGTGCGTGATCCTGATGGTGATGAAACTATGCACTTCTGGACAATGGAAGTTTATCAGGCGGATATATTTGATGGCGATGGCAATTCGCCTTATCGTTTGGCTCAGCAAGCAGAAGCTAACAAACCCGGATTCAGTATGAATGTTTTGCCGAATCCGAGCACAGGTGTGTTTGTGCTGAATATTGCAACACCGGTAAACGGAGCGCTGCAAGTTGTTGATGTAACCGGTAAACAAATTTATCAGGCTCAGCTCACTGCAGAAAATTCAAATTATGCAATTGACCTCACCAACTTTGCATCCGGAATTTATATGCTGATTGTAAATTCAGATCAGGGACACTTTGAGTCTAAACTCATTCGCGAATAAGCATATTTTCAATTAATAAGCAGAAACACCTGAGCACATTTCATGCTCAGGTGTTTCTGTTTTCTGATAACGATACGTTTTGTTAATTGTTGATTTCGTTTTGCGCAAATTCGAGAATCCATTTTACCGGAAGAATATCAAAACGATTATTCCACACTTTTCTGAACTCATCAATACTGTTTTGAATTGCTTTTCGTGAACGTACATTTTCAGGCCGCTGAACTACTTTGCTGAAGATACGCACCACATGAATGTAGGTGTGAAATTGTTCGGAAGCGCGGCGAAGACTTTGCTCAATATTCTCAAGCTCGCGCAGGCACAGTTCTGTTTTGCCTTCTTTATAAAATGCAATTGAAAGTGCCAGGCGCATGTAAAACAACACATCGTAGTCAATAGCGGAGTTGTTTTCAAGAATCAGCTGTTTGGCTTCATTGTCGCGGTTGGTGTAAATCAAACACATGACTTGCTGACAAACAGCGCGCTCCCAAAGCCCTCCGATACGCTGGAGAATTTTTGCGTACTTATTGATTTCATTCAGCGCATCTTCATAGCGGTTAAGGCGTATCAGATTTGAAATGTAATTGAATGCTACAGCAGCTTGTCGTTGCGGACTAAGGTGTTTGGGCATTTTCATTACCTCGGCATAAAACTGATTCGCTTCTTCGTGTTTTCCGAGAAGATAAAGTTCCAGTGCTATATTGGCATTTATTATCTGCCGGCGCTGCGGTAGTTCAATAAGTCCGGGCGTAATTACATCCAGTAAATTCAGCGCTTCTTTGAGTGCTTCAATTGTTTTTTCGCCCCTGTTGAGGTAGGCTTCTGATCCGGCTTTGTAGTAACGAATAAACGGATCATCTTTTAGATCCGGATAGTTCGGAGGCTCCGGCATTTCCAGCGGATGCTGTGGGTTTTTCTCATGCTCGTGCCGTACCATTTGTGCACGGTATATTGAAATTTCACCACAGAGATATTCATTGAGTCGGTTGCGAACCAGATCAAAAGCT
>CALRTD020000376.1:0-4962 GCA_943371015.1 Synechococcus sp. UW140
GCTCTACAAAGAAGCGCGACCCGAAAAAGTTGTACTGCTCAAAGGCGAACTCAAAACCGATAAAGGCGAACCGCTTACCGGTAATGTTGTTGTAGAAGTAAAAAATACAGAAACTAAAAAAGTAACTACTGCGGTAGTTGATACTACAACCGGAAATTACATGGCTGCAATAAAAGTCGAAAAACAGCAGGATTATGTAATCACGGTTAAGAAAGATGATGCCGCTTTTTCTTCGCAACTTGTTTCTGGTAAGCAGGAGTTTAAAGCAGTTACACAACCCGTTAAACCCATTGAAGTTAAACCGCTCGAAACCGGAACAGCTTATACCATTAATGATATAAATTTCGGCTCCAATTCTGCAGTAATCTTACCCGAATCAATGCCTGTTCTCGAAGCATTTGCCGAATACCTGAAAGCAAATCCGAATATCAAAATTCAGATTCAGGGACATACCGACAATGTTGGCGATGATGGCCAAAACCTGAGTTTATCCAGCGAGCGTGCTTTTGCAGTGTTTGAAGTGCTCACACAAAAATTCGGAGTACCGCGCAGTCAGATAGCCGGAGCAAAAGGCTTTGGCGAAACGCGTCCTGTTGCAGACAATGTTACCGAAGAAGGTCGCGCCAAAAACCGCCGTACCGAATTTATTATCGTAAGCAAATAGCCGCAACCATCTGAATCATCAGACCATCCGGTTATTACAGACTACTCACCAGTTACGATCTTCTTATTGTCTGCTTATCTGATTTGCGGTACTTTGTTGAAAGTATCCTGATTAAATATTATTTTGTGCAGTTGCAATGCCTTTTAGTCATTGCAACAGTTCATGTATTTTCAGGAGATCTGTTATTCGTTAATCAAATCAGATATTTATGAAGCAAAAAACTACTCTTGTAGCAGCCGGTGTGCTGTTCTCGGCGCATCTGCTGGCCCAATTATCAACTCCGGCCGGAAGTTTTCTTGTACCTTCTGTTGCTCCTGCACACCAGACAGCAAGATTTTACACAACTCCGGCTGAACTTTTTATTTCAACCGCGGCACAGCAATCGGCACAAAATGCGCAGCCGGCAATGCCATTATCAGCTACAGAAACCATTATCGGTACAAGCACTTATCCGCTGCAAACCAATAATTCTGTACACCGGCAGATCATCGCCAATTCAGACGGAACGGTTTCGGCAATGTGGACATTCTCTTCAGGCTCATTCTTTTCCTGGCCGGAGCGCGGAACAGGCTACAATTACTACAACGGAACATCGTGGGGCGCACAGCCAACTTTGCGTACCGAAAATGTAAGAACCGGCTTTGGCAATATTATCGTTATTGGTGATGGCCGCGAACTGACCGTCGCGCACAACACAGGCAATAATACGCAGCATTTTATGCAGCGTGCTGCTAAAGGAACAGGTTCGTGGACAGATAATCCCTCGTTAATTACTTATCCTGCTGGTCATCCCGGTTCGCTTTGGCCGGTTACAGCCGTTGGCGGTACCAATAATGATGTTATTCATCACATCGCACTTTCTACGCCTCAGTCGTTTGCCGGCGGTAATTTATGGCATGGTCAGGACGGAGCTATTCAATACTCACGCTCCAACGACGGCGGAACTACTTTTGCGGTTCAGAATGTACTGATTCCTGCATTCGATTCAACTCAGGAAATTGGTTACAGTGCTGATGCATACAGTATCGATGCGAGAGGCAATTATGTAGCTGTTGTGGCCGGCGGATTTGGTCGCGATCTTGTACTTGCAAAATCTTCGGATGGCGGTAATACCTGGGTAAAAACAGTCATTCAGGATTTCGCGATTCCTCTTTTCGATGATCAGATTACAGATGTAACGAATGATGGACTTGCGGATACACTTGCTACAAACGATGGTTCACTTTCAGTGCTCATCGACAATAACAATATGGTGCATGTATGGTTCGGCAGTATGTTCATCTTGAATGATGACAGCACCGATGGCTCATTGAGTTTTTTCCCCGGAACAAATGGACTTGAATATTGGAACGAGGGACTGGGAGCCGGAAATGCGGTAACGATTACAGGCGCACTTGATCTCGATAACAACGGCACACTTGACATACCGGTTGATTTTGGGACTTACCAGAAATCGCTGGCTTCTTTTCCTTCGGCGGCTATCGACAATAACGGCGTTCTTTATCTTGCTTATTCTGCACTTGTAGAGAACTCTGCTGATCTGGTTACCAGTTTTTCGGTTCGCAACATCTACCTGATGGCTTCAACCGATAATGGTGCAACCTGGACAGCACCTTTAAATGTTTCTCCCGATTCGACACTCGAAAAAGTGTATCCCTGTCTTGCCCGCGATGTTGTTGGCGGCCAGCTCAATCTGGTTTATGAACGCGATGAAGTTGCAGGACACGGCGTTTCAACTGCTGCTAATCCCCCGGATCCGGACAATGCCAACTCAATTCACGAAATCATTCATTTGCGTATTCCTGCAACGGATGTGTTTGTAGGTATTGAAGAATCCGTACTTGTTTCGGGATTGGTTACTTACCCAAATCCTTCATCGGGCGAAATCTGGCTCTCAGGAACTAATCTGAGCGGAAATGTGTTAATCGAATTATACACCGCAACAGGACAGCTTATCAGTCATCGCCAAATAAATAACAACCACACAGGCTCACCTGTTGCGCTTGGGACTGAAGGTCTTGCTTCCGGCTGTTATTTGGTTCGTGTACAAACTGCAGAAGGCAGTCAAGTTCAGAGAATCATTATTGAGTAATAGTAATCAACCTTAAAATAACACGGGCTGTCTGTTGATTCAGGCAGCCCGTGTTGCATAAAAAACGCCTCTTCCCCGAAGAAAAGGAAGAGGCGTACTGAGCCGAAACGTGCTGTAACCAAAATTTACAAAAGAATTGCCGCCGGTAGTAGGGGAACCCGGAACAATCTGCAAACAGGTATGGGTGATGGCAAAGAAATCAACCCGCTGCGGCCCAGGCCGATCCATCGTTCAGCAAACCGGAGGAGGACCCGGCAGGGGATAACGAACGATGCAGCGGCTGGTAGTGCGAAGCGGATAACGGTACGCGCACCGCTGGCCTTACGGGGCCACCCGCTTCGTCTTGTTGAGAAGAATATGTTGAATCCACAGGCATGGAGGGTACAACCGTAATTGTTCCTAATGCATGCGGAAGAAGCTCCCGCAATGATAATGTTTGGTTGGTACGTGTTGTCATCATTTTTACCTCCGAATATTGGATAAAGCTATTTTTTATTATATTTGACTATTGAAATGCAACCTTCAACAATCAATCACACCACAAAAATATAGCATTACCCAATACAAGTCAAGTATTTTTATTAACTTTGCCAATAAATTATTCCAAATGACGCTTTCTCAACGCATTAAATTAATCCGCAAAACGCTCGATCTGAGCCAAACCATATTTGCTGCGGAAATTGGTATTACGCAAACCTCTCTTTCCCAGATTGAGAGCGGGAAAAACGGTATTTCGTATGATGTTTACAAAGCCATCATCAGCCGTTTTAAGGTAGATCCGTTTTGGCTTATGGAAGGAACCGGTGAAATGTTCCGCAAGCCCGAAACTCAGCGTGCCGGTTCGGCGCTGCCGCTTGTTGTTACTGTTGGTGATGATGGCGATGAAAACATTGTAGTAGTTGACCGCAAAGCCGCCGCCGGCTACCTGCGCGGAACCGAAGATCCTACCTACTTCGAAAAACTGCCCGCTTTTCGTCTGCCCGGTTTCTACGGAAAAACATACCGCGCCTTCGAAATCAGCGGCGACAGTATGCAGCCCGGTATACGTCCCGGCGATTTTCTTGTGGGCGGCTATGAAGAAGCACTTGCGCATATCCGCAGCAACGATATATATATTGCGGTGCTGCACGACGGCAGCATTGTAGCCAAACGCATTGTAGCTCTTGCCGACAATGAGTTTGAATTCCGTTCCGATAATCCGGAATTTGCGCCCTACAAAGTAAATGCTGCCGACATTGCGCAACTCTGGCATGCCGATGCCCGCATTACAAAGCAGCTTGATGCACCCGGCGATAATCGTTTCGAAAACCTCGAACAGCGCCTCGCCCGCCTCGAAAAGCAGATTACCCGCTAACTCCCTTTGAGCTCGTTTTTGAATTGCCGGTGATCCCGGCCTGACTAACTATTCCCTTTACTGAACTAAAATTATCGCCATGAACAAGCAAACCGAACAGCTAAAGCGCCGATTGTACAATAAAATTGAAAGTATTCATGATGCCGAATACCTGGCCTCGCTGGATGCCATAATTACCTGGGAAACAACACGTGAGCCCTCAGCTCAGAAGCGTTTTACATTAGCCGGATGGTGGCGGGAATTCATCGGGAGAAACCGCCGGAATGCCTTTACACATCACGGGCAAGCTGTTTTTCGTTGATAACACGTTAAGAACAGTGTAGCCTGTGGTTTTATGCACCGTGCGCTTTAGTTATCTTTGCGGCCATGCACGAAACCATTCTCATTCTCGATTTCGGATCACAATACACCCAACTGATCGCCCGCCGAGTGCGCGAACTGAATATCTACTGCGAAATTCACCCCTTTAACCACATTCCCGAAATTTCTCCGAATGTGAAAGGAATTATACTCTCCGGCAGTCCTCATTCAGTGCGCGATTCTGCTGCACCCAATCCCGATCTCACAGCTTTCCGGGGTAATTATCCGCTGCTCGGAGTTTGTTATGGCGCGCAACTCATGGCTCAGCAGGGCGGTGGTGAAGTGCTTCCTTCTAAAATCAGAGAATATGGCCGTGCTAATTTGGCCACTGTTGATAATACAGACCAACTTTTTGCCGGAATTTCACAACACTCGCAAGTTTGGATGTCGCACGGCGATACCATTGCTGCTGTCCCCGAGACGTATAAAATTGTAGCCAGTACGCACGATGTTCGCGTTGCTGGTTATCACATCTCTGGCGAAAACACTTGG
>CALRTD020000377.1:0-4959 GCA_943371015.1 Synechococcus sp. UW140
ACTGATTACAGCCGATATTCTTGCTGTGTCAACAATTGAAACATCCGGCAAAATGTAGCCGGTTGACTGATCTGTGATGTATCCGCTGAGTTTATATTCCGCTTTTTTGGGAGGAGCTGTCGCAACCGGAAGCGGAGCCGGTGCGGCAAGTAATACAACATGATTACCGCGTACTTTATAAGTAACGCGGTTTTCGAAAAGCTGATCGAGGGCTCGTCTTACCGTTACATTCGCAACATGCAGACTTGTGATTTTATTTCGGTCAAATGCGTTGCTGCTGAATGTATAATCGAATGCAGCTGTTTCGGCAATGCGTATGAAAATATCTTCTGCTCTTTTGTTATCTGCATCAATTGTAATCCTGCGTTCAAGCGGAGGCAAGTTGGTTTGTGCGTGAATGTTTTTTACGCACAAAAATACCGTAAGCAGAAATATGATTACCCGCATCAGTTACAACCTTGACCGTCGATAATAATAGTATTGCCTTTTTGAGTGGCGGTAATACCGGTTGCATCGCCAATATTCAGTAAAATTTCGTTCAGTAATGTGCCTGCACGGTAATTCCCGTTGATTTTACAGTTTTTTAATACGGGATTTCTGATCTCAAAATTGACGTTGTAGGCATCCCCTAAATCACTCAAGGCTTTGCTGAGCGGAGTGTCGGTGAACTTAAAGCGTTTTGTTCTGAATGCAAATGCATTCGGGTTATCCATCACATTCCGGCGAAGTTGTTTTGTGCGGATGTTGTAGATGCCTTCTTCGCCGGCAATCAGTTCAATAGAATCATTACCGGCAGCGCAGCGTACTTTTCCGCTTTCAACGCTTACTAAAACTTCTTCGCGGCCGGGATAGGCTTTTACATTGAACGAAGTGCCGAGTACGCGCACATCAACCGGGCCGGCGTGTATGATGAATGGTTTGTTAACATCACGCTGCACGTTGAAGAATGCTTCTCCGCTGAGTGTTACTTCGCGATTGTTGCCGGTGAAATTTTCGGGATAATCAAGACGTGTATCGTAATTCAGGTGTACGTTTGAGCCATCACTTAACCGGCTTTCAACCGGCTTGTCGGTAGCGGCTAATGAACGCTGAAGCGGTTGTACATCATCTTTTGAAACAAAATACAATGTAGCTGCAATGCCAATGACTAATGCAACTGATGCTGCAACGCGGGCAGGAGAAAAGCGTTGCCAAAGGCTGCGAACTACCGGTGCTGAGTTTTGCACTTCAGTAGTTTCCTGCTGAACGTGCATACGAGCCTGCATACGTTTCCAGGCTGCATTCTCGTCGAATTCAACTGTTGCAGCAGCTTGCGGTGCTTCGTTCCAAAGTGTCTGAAGTTGTTTCAGGTAGGCTGCATGCGATGAATCTGCTGTGCTCCATTGCTCGAGCAACAGTAAATCTTCGCTGCTGCACTCTCCGCTCATGTAACGTGCGAAGAGAGCATCGCTGTCGGCCTCTGTGAGTCCGCTGATGATGTATGTTTTTTCTTCGCTCATGATTATTGATTCAGAAAGAAGTGTGTGAACAGGGTAACAATCAGCAGCGGAAGATAAGAGGCCAGTTGCTCACGCATGATGCGAAGCGCTTTACCCATTTGATTTTCCACTGTTTTTATTGAGATGTCCATCACCTCGGCAATTTCTTTGTACTTAAGTTCTTCAAAACGGCTCAATTCAAAAACACGCCGGCATTGTGTCGGTAATTTCTGAAGAGCGTCTGCAATGGCTTTTTCAAGTTCGCGGGTTCTTAGTCCGGGCAACGCTTCTTCTCGTGTATGTGCAACTTGCAGGTGCGTTTGATCGAGACTTACACTTCGCTTTTGTTTTACCGCGTGGTTAACGCCTGAGTTATGGACTGCACGATAGAGATACGCTTTCATTGAAACAATATCAGGAAGCTGACTACGCTTTTCCCATATCTTCATAAACACCTGTTGAACCAACTCTTCTGCTTCATCGGTATCATTTCCGGTGAAACGAAGTGCATAGTTACAGAGTGCTTTATACCATTGCTTAAACAATTCGCCAAATACCTGCTCATTGCCATCGCGGATGGCCGCACTTAGCATCATATCATTCGTTTCGGTCAGTAACATTGGCTGCCGTGGTGCGGTTACAGATAATTGATAAAGTGCTGCGCCGGTTGCCATGTTTCTCGATTGGTTCATTGAAGACAAACCCGGTTTAGGCAACCCCTATGTGCGACGTATTATTTAGCAAAGAAAACTATAAAATACAGATAGTCAGGTATTTATTTTGACTAATTGGATGTAGGTGCTTTAGTTTCAGCTTGTTTTGTATTGGTTTCGTGAAACGAGGCGATGATTTTTTCCATCTCGGCTTTATTTGAGTCATAACGACTGTCGAGCGACCAGATAAGAACCTGATAAAAACTGGTTTCACTTTCAATGGCAGTGAGCTGATAAACTACATTTTTACCTTTAAAAACAGCTTTTACATCGGCCTGAAGTGCTTTGCAACTGCCAATTGTTCGGGTTGTAGTGCGATAAAGTCCTGTGCTGTCGAGCGTACGAAGAGCAATTTTCATGTAGGTTTCCAGATCATAGTCGAGCCCAAACGAGGCTATTTTATCTTTCGACTCATCAATAACCATTACGTACAGCTCGGCCTTTGTATCGGCATACTGAAGCGAAGCATTGTCGTTAAATACAGCCGGGTTCATTGTTGAGGGCAAGTCAAGTGCATAATGACTGCCATTCATCGAGTCGATAACGGCCGACATGCGCGGTGAGACGCGGTTCATGAGCCAGAATGCCACAACTGCGGCAATAGCCACAACCACTAGCACAGCCAGTAAAGATTTGCGATTTTTCATTTGGGTCTGTATGCGGCCAAATTACAAAAAAAGCCGGAAGCTGTAGCTTCCGGCTTTGTAAACGTGGTTATTATTTGAATAAGTGTTAGAGTGTGCCGCGGCGCATCTGCTCACGCTCAATCGACTCAAACAGTGCTTTGAAGTTACCAGCGCCGAATCCTTTAGCGCCCATGCGCTGAATGATTTCATAGAACAATGTGGGACGGTCTTCAACAGGTTTGGTAAAGATCTGCAGCAGGTAGCCGTCTTCATCGCAGTCGATCAGAATGCCCAGTTTTTGCAGCACTTCCAGGTCTTCGGCAATTGCACCAACGCGTTGCGGAATTTCATCATAGTAGGCTTGCGGAGGAGCCGAAAGAAACTCAACTCCCCGAGCACGAAGTGCAGTAACTGTGGTGATAATATCATCGGTAGCAACAGCTATATGCTGTACACCCGAGCCTTCGTAGAAATCAAGGTATTCCTCAATCTGTGAACGCTTTTTACCTTCGGCGGGCTCGTTGATCGGGAATTTGATTCGGCCATTGCCGTTCGACATTACTTTCGACATCAGCGCCGAGTACTCGGTATGAATTTGCTTATCGTCGAAGCTGAGGAAGTTTACAAAGCCCATTACTTCTTCGTACCATTTCACCCAGGTATTCATTTCACCCCAGCCTACATTCCCAACCATGTGGTCAATAAATTTCAGGCCAACGGGGGCGGGATTGTAGTCAGATTCCCATTTCTGGTAACCCGGCAGAAAAATGCCTTTGTAGTTTTTGCGTTCAACAAAAAGGTGAACTGTTTCGCCGTAGGTGTAGATGCCGGAACGAACTGTTTCGCCGTGTTCATCTTTTTCAACGGTGGGTTCCATAAACGGTTTTGCGCCGCGTTTCACCGTTTCTTCAAACGATTTGCGGGCATCTTCAACCCAAAGAGCAATTACTTTAACCCCGTCGCCATGTTTTTTGATGTGCTCGGCAATGGGCGAATCGCTTTTCAGCGGTGTGGTAAGCACAATGCGGATTTTATCTTGCGCCAGCACATAAGAAGCTCTGTCGCTAACGCCGGTTTCAAGTCCGGCATAGGCCAGCGACTGATAACCAAACGCTGTTTTATAGTAATGAGCAGCCTGCTTGGCATTGCCCACATAAAATTCTACATAATCTGTTCCCAGCAGCGGGAGGAAATCCTGTGCGCCCTCAAAAATTTTTTCGAGACCGTATTCTACGTTTTTAAGTTCGGTTGACATGATGATACTGTTAATGATGTGAATGGAATTTGTATTGACTGTTTATCGGATAAACAGTCAATCATGACCACATGGCCATCATGTGTGAACGGATAATAAAACGGTAAGCCATATCGTAACAAATGTACGAAAAACGCTTATTTATTCTGCCCACGATTTATAGTACACGCCGTCATCGATACCCATTGCTGCCTCGGTCACCTGAAGCGGGCGGAAAGTATCAACCATAACGGCGAGTTCAGCGGTTTCTTTTTGTCCGATGCTTCGTTCCATAGCTCCGGGGGCGGGGCCGTGCGGAATGCCTTTCGGGTGTAATGTAATGTGCCCTTGTTCAATATTGTTGCGGCTCATAAAATCGCCGTCAACATAATACAACACTTCATCGCTGTCGATATTGCTGTGGTTGTACGGTGCAGGAATGGACTGCGGATGATAATCATAGAGGCGCGGACAGAAGGAGCAAACTACGAAAGCTGATGTTTCGAATGTTTGGTGAACGGGGGGGGGCATGTGTACACGCCCGGTTATCGGCTCGAAATTGTGAATTGAAAAGCCCCAGGGAAAGTTGTAGCCGTCCCAGCCAACAACATCAAACGGATGTGTGGCGTACACCATTTCATGCAAAACGCCTTCTTTCTTGATTTTGATGATAAAATCACCTTTTTCATCGTAGGTTTCAAGTTCTGAAGGCAGCTTGAAATCGCGTTCACAGAAGGGCGAATGCTCCAGCAATTGGCCAGAAGAACTTTTGTAGCGCTTGGGGGTGTAGAACGGGTGCGGACTTTCTACATACAGCAAACGATTGTCGCTGGTTTCGAAGTCGATCTGGTAAATCATGCCTCTCGGAATGATGAGATAATCACCATATTCGAAATCGATGTTGCCCA
>CALRTD020000378.1:0-4952 GCA_943371015.1 Synechococcus sp. UW140
TCAGAAAACAATTGAGCTTAATCCGAATTCGCCTTCTGCACACTTCCAGCTTGGAAAAGCGCTTACCGAGCAAGGTCGTTTGATACCTGCAATTTTTGCATTTGAATATTTCCTTGTTCTCGAAAACGGGCAGGAGCGTTCAAACAAAGTGGTTGTGCAAATGGAAGATTTGTATGGCGGAGAAATTGATGCTGATCCCGAAGCCCGAATCAGTTCTTCTGAAGCCGGAGACCAGTGCTTCGATTATCTCGTTGATCAGATCGAATCCAAAAAAGCACTCAATCCTTCGTATAAAAATCTCACCAAACTTCAATACAAATTCGTCCGTCAGCGTCAGCTTTTGTTTGAAACGTTGAAGTATGAAGAAGATTCAAAAAACTGGTTCATGCAAAACTATGTGCCATTTTTTGTTGAAATGCAGAAGAAAGAATATTACGTCATCTATACTTATCATACACTTGTCACAGTTGCTGACCCGGTTGAATTCAAAGCATATAAAAAGAATTATAAAAAAATAAAGGAATTTATCGATTGGGCGCGTGAATACAGAAAGTTTCACAGCATGCACCCAGCAAAATTGGCTATCGCCGATCAGAAAAACCTTAAAGCAGAGTTTCATGATAACGGAGTTATTTTCGGTGTAGGCAAAGAAGATCCTGTTACCGGTAAACTCAGCGGCGAATGGATTTATTATCACGACAGCAACGGACTCTTCCGCGGAAAAGGATCGTATGATTCGAATGGTAAAGCTACAGGCGAGTGGAGATGGTATTATGAACTCAACGGGCTGCTACGTGAAATACAAAATTTCAAAGACGGAAAATTAGAAGGCGATCAGGAACTCTATTTTAATAACGGAGCAATAAAAGAACGTACCGTTTTTAAAGCGGATGTGCTTAGCGGCCCTTATTCTGTATATCGCTCAAACGGCGCTAAAACCGAAGAAGGCACAATGAAAAATGGCAAGCCCGACGGAATTGTAAAAACGTTTTTCGCCGACGGAACTATTCGTTCTGAAATCAATTTCTCAAATGGTCTGCGAAATGGCCGCACCAAAGAATACTTTGCCGACGGATCAGATTCGCGCGTAATTAATTTTCTGAACGGCAAAGAACACGGTGAGTTTCTCGATTATTCTGAACTCGGAAAACTCCTCGTTTCAGGTCAATATACCAACGGAATTCAAACCGGGCATTGGACAAACTTCTATTCAACCGGCGAAAAGCTGCGTGAAGGCGATTATACTTCAAAAGGCTATCGTGTTGGCCCGTGGAAAGAATATCACCGCAACGGGAATCTTGAGACAGAAGCCACCTACGGCAAAAAAGGTGTGTTAAATGGTGAACTGTATATGTATGATGATGATGGTATCAAATACAATCACAACACCTACAAATCGGGCGTAATTCAGCAGATGCGTTATTACAACAAAGACGGTAAAGAACTGCTGAATCAGAAACTCACCGGTCGCCGCCTTGCGGTTATCGAATATCACCCGAACGGCTCTAAAGCTGCCGAGGGAGAATTGGTAAATAACCTGCGTGAAGGTGAATGGAAATTCTTCAGCGAAGAAGGCGGCTGGCTCGAATCAAAGTACGAGTACAAAGGCGGACAACGCGTTGGTGAGGGAACAACATATCATGCAAACGGTCGCCCCGAAAGTAAAGGTGAATATGATTACGATATGCGTCACGGCTTCTTTAAGTTTTTCCACACCAACGGGCAGATCAGTTCTCAAGGCTGGTATCAGTTCGATTCAAAACAATCTGAGTGGGTTTCTTTTAACCCTGCCGGTGTGATGATCTCGAAGCAATATTTTATCTCAAGCAATAATTTCGGCAACCAGTATTATTACGATAATAAAGGCCGTATAGTAGAGAATAATTACATCCGCGATGGCTGGATGCACCACAGCAATTTTTACGATACAACAGGTAAAATTATTGTTTACAAGTATGCTTACGATTCTTCTGCTTTCAAAGGTGAACTTCGCTTACCTTATCCGAACGGTAAAAATCGGATCGAGCAGAACTATGTAAATGGCCGCTTGCAGGGAACTTCTTACGGGTTCTATTATAACGGAGAAAAGCAAAGTGAACGTCAATTGCTCAACGGCGATGATCACGGAGTTTACAAGAGCTATTATCTCAACGGTCAGCTGCGCAACGAAATAAATATGCGTCTCGGCAACCGTCACGGACTAACAAAATCATTCTGGGAAAACGGAAATCCGCTTGCAGTTGAGTATTACACACTCGGAAGCAAAGATGATACCTGCTCTTATTTTCATGAAAACGGTAAACTCCGCCGCAAAGGGTTGTATCGCGACGGAGAAGCTGTAGGCGAACACCGTTTTTACAGCCCGGAAGGTGAACTTACACACGTACGTTACTACGAAGCCGGAGCTTTAACAGCATACACCTACAACGGCAGCGATGGTAAACTGGTTGAACGTAAACCGCTGCGCAACGGCAACGGAACAATTACTGCCTACTTTGCCAACGGAAACAAATCGTTTGAATGCACATTTGAAAATGGCTTTGTCAACGGAAGCTGGAAAGAATATTACCTGAACGGCGCCATTTTCAAAGAAGAGAATTACGAGTTTGGCGATTACGAAGGCGTTCAGAAACATTTTTATGCCGATGGTAAGCCGATGGCAGTGCTGAACTACAAAGCAGGCGATCAGCACCTCGAGCAGCGCTACTACCACGAAAACGGCCAACTCAAACGCCTGCAAAACTGGATTTGGGGCGACATGGACGGCGAATCACTGCACTACGACACAAACGGACAGCAAATTCGTCGGGAAGTGTATCACGACGGGCACCAAACTTTCGACAGCGGCATTATGACTCCGGCACCACAACCAACAACACCGCCGAAAACTCCTAAGCCGGCTAAGAAGTAATCAGTATACATTGCTTTGAAATCCCCTTGTATAAGCTGCAAGGGGATTTTTTTCTGACATAATGGCCGTAATGCGCGAAGCGGAACAAGGTTTGTACATTTGCAGCCACACATTATTAGCGGCCATTACCAATGGGTAATTTTAAATTCTTTAAATGGGTAGGTGCAGCGCTGGGATGGATTCTCGGCGGGTTCTGGGGCGCACTGCTCGGTTTTTTTATTGGTTCTTTTTTGGATGGCCTCACTATTGTTGCCAATGTTAATGGCCGGCAAATGGGTGGCGGGGCCGGTTACAACAGTTACAGCAGCGGCTATAATCCACTTACTGCCCGGCAAGATTTTGTGCGCGGCCTGCTGGCACTTTCGGCGGTTGTAATGAAAGCCGACGGCAAAGTAGTAAAGTCGGAACTTGATTTTGTGAAGCGCTTTCTGGTAGCGCAGTTTGGCGAACAGGCCACACTTGAAATGCTGCCTGAACTCCGCAATATGCTCAATCAGCAAATTGATGTAAACAGCGTGTGCCGCCGCATTCAGCAATATATGCCCGAAGCACAGCGCATTCAGCTTTTACATTACCTGTTTGGAATTGCCAAAGCCGACGGCAGCGTTGCACAAACCGAAATCGACCTGATCGAAAACATGGCCGCGCAAATGGGTGTGCCTGCAGCCGATTTCGGTTCGCTGAAAGCAATGTATTTCCGCGATTCGGGAGCTGATTACAAAATCCTTGAAATCGAATCATCGGCAACCGATGAGGAAGTGAAAAAAGCATACCGTAAAATGGCGCTGAAATTTCACCCTGATCGTGTGCTTGATTTGGGTGAAGAAGCACAGAAAGCCGCTAAAGAACGCTTTCAGCACATTCAGGATGCTTACGAAAACATCCGCAAACAAAGAGGTTTTAGCTGATTACTTCTGAAACAAATCGATTCCTGAAACGCGTGATGGTTCAAGAATACGAATCAATGTTTCATCTGCAGAAACTAAAAAAGCGTTAAGCAAGTGATGCGGCACAAAACGCACACCATTATCAAAAGCATCTTCACGATCTACATCATTTAACAACAGGCCGGTTTGCTGTTGTCCGTTCTTCAGAAAAATTCGGGCAATGCCCGTGCCGGATACATTCATCATCATTATAATCGTTTATTAACGATTACAAGATTACTCGGCCTGTATTAACTGAATATGAACTGAGGTTAAAGGTTTCGGGGGCGATTTCAGCTGAATGTAATGTTTAAACAAAAAGACAGGGATGCACTGGTGCATCCCTGTCTTTTCCCAAACCACTTTCACCACTTGAGTGAATCAGTCAAGCATGTGCGTTTGCCATTTGCTCGGACTGCGTTACAAAGATGCAATTGCTGTTTGGGAAATACTGATAAATCGAATTAAAATAAAGTTAAGGTCATTTTTATGAATGGTTTACCCCTTCTCGTTATACCAAAATAAAACAGGAGCTTATTCAGCTCCTGTTTTATCCAAACCACTCACACCACATCGTGATGCAGAGTATTACCCCTGAGTAATTCGCTTTATGCAATGCATTAGTGGCGAATTAACGCTATAAAAACACAGGAGAAAGCGGTTTGTTTACATGAGAATAAAAAAAACAGATTAAAATTCATTTAACAACTTCTGTGCTCAGAACCGAACTCGGGCACTAACAATAAAATTGCGGCCGGGGGCACTTACACCTGATGCAAAGTGACGGTAGTTGAGGTCAAAAATATTCTCAACGCCTCCCGTTACCCGAACCCAGCGGTTAAGCTGAACACCTGCGCGGAAATTTAAGGTTGTCCATGCCGGAGTTCCGAAAGGTGTTGCCTGTGGCAAATTGTCTTCTCCGCTGGCACTGTAGTCGGCAAGATGTTTCCAGCCGTTGTAGCGGGCAAAAAGTTCGCATTCAAGATTGTTTGAATGGAATACAAGTCCGGTTTGCCCAAACAGCGGGGGAATGTGATCAAGCGGTACAACGGTATCAAGATCAGTATCGATATACCGGCCATATGTATAAGTAACTGTGCTGCGGAACGAGAACT
>CALRTD020000379.1:0-4942 GCA_943371015.1 Synechococcus sp. UW140
GCGGCAATTTGTTCGGGCAACAGCGCCACAATTACGGCTACAGGTGGCGGAACATACAGCTGGAACGGAGGCGTGCTGAGCAATACGCCCGGTGCATCGCAAACCGTTTCGCCTGCTGCCACTACCATATACACCGTCACAGTTACTGCCGCCAATGGCTGTACAGCAACTGATCAGGTTACAATTACAGTGAACACATCACCGGTGGCGTTTGCCGGGAACGATATTGCACTTTGTTCCGGTAACGACACCGTTTTAACCGCCACCGGCGGCGGAACATACAGCTGGAACGGCGGCACATTGAGCAATGCTCCCGGTGCTTCGCAAACCATTACACCGGCAGCAACAACTACATACACAGTTACAGTAACCGCAGCCAACGGATGTACTGATACCGATGAAATTACCGTAAGCGTAAACTCGGCACCCATTGCTACGGCCGGAAACGATCAGACGGTTTGCAACGGTGCTGCTGCAACTCTTACAGCCGGCGGCGGCGGAACTTACACATGGAACGGAGGTGTTTTGGTAAATGCTTCCGGCGCATCTCAGTCTGTGTCGCCATCAACCACTACCGATTACATTGTAACCGTATCATTGGGCAATGGCTGCGAAGCAAACGATACCGTTCGTATTACTGTGAACCCCAATCCGGTAGCTGCTGCCGGCAACGATATTGCTATTTGTTCGGGAGATACCGCCAACCTTACTGCCTCAGGCGGCGGAACTTATACATGGAATGGCGGTGCGCTTGTCAATGCAGCAGGAGCCTCACAAAACGTGAATCCGGTAACTGCCACAGCGTATGTTGTGCAGGTTACAGATGCCAACAACTGTACAGATACCGATACTGTTCAGGTAATTGTAAATGCGCTGCCTGTTGTTTCTGCCGGAAGTGATGTCAGTGTTTGTGCCAGCAGCTCAACACAGCTTGGCGCTACCGGCGCACAATCATATGTATGGTCGCCGGCAGCAGGATTGTCGAGTACCACATCTGCAACACCAACAGCAACACCTGCTGTAACCACCACTTATGCGGTAACCGGCACCGACAGCAATGGTTGTTCGGCTGTTGATTCGGTAACTGTAACTGTAACAACAGTGCTTACCGTTTCTGCCGGTAATGATGCAACAATTTGCTCGGGCGACAGCACAATTCTTTCTACATCAGGCGGCGTGACTTATGCGTGGACACCGGCCGCAAGTTTGAACAATGCTGCAGTAGCCAGCCCGGTTGCAACACCATCATCAACTACAACTTATACCGTTCTGGTTACTGATGCAAACGGCTGTCAGGGCACCGATTCTGTTACTGTTTTTGTGAATACAGCACTTACAGTTTCGGTATCCGGTGCTCAAACCATTTGTATCGGGCAAACGGCAATAATTTCGGCAACTCCTTCAGGTGGAACATCGCCTTACACTTATACGTGGAGCAATAGTTTGCCGGGCAATGCTTCAAATTCAGTTTCACCCGGAACCACTACAACATACAGTGTAAGCGTAACCGATTCGCTCGGCTGTTCTGCCGGTCAGCAAACCATTACTGTTACCGTCAATCCTCCGCTTAATTTATCTGTAACGGGTAACACTACAATTTGCTCGGGCGGAACAGCGCAGATTACAGCAAGCGGTTTCGGCGGCGACGGCGTTTATGCCTACAGTTGGCAGCCCGGCAACGTAAACGGAGCAGTAATCAACGTTTCTCCAACAGTTACCACGGTTTACACCGTAACATTAACAGATGGTTGCGGTACTCCTGCACAAACAGCTTCGGTAACAGTAACGGTAGCTCCGGCACCAACTGTTACAATTACTTCCAACACAGCTACCGGTTGCGCACCGCTCTGTGTAAACTTTACCGGACAAACAACAGCCAACTGCGCAACCTCTGCATGGGATTTTGGCGACGGCAATACATCATCGCAAAGCAGTCCGGCTAACTGCTACAACCTGAGCGGAAGTTATACAGTGATTTACACCTGCACAGATGTAAACGGATGCGTAGGTACAGATACAATTGTAAACATGATTACAGTTGCTCCTGAGCCGGTTGCTTCAATTGCAGTTACTCCTGCCACAGCAGTTGTAGTAGTAGCTCCCGGCGGAACACAGCAAATTTGTTTTGATGATAATACTTCCGGTGCAGCAACCTGGAACTGGAATTTCAACAGTACATCATCGAACCTTGAAAATCCGTGTTTTACTGTAAATGATACCGGTAATTACTGTGCAGATTTAGTAGTTGCCAATGCCGCCGGATGTGATGACACCGTTAACTATTGTCTGCGTGTTGTGAACGAAGCCATATTCAGTTTCCCCAACGTATTTACACCAAACGGAGACGGTACCAACGATATTTTCTCAGTTTCAGGAAGCGGAATCAAGAATGTACACTGTTACATATTTGACCGTTGGGGAGTAAAAGTAGGAGAGTGGAATGCATCAAACGGCAACTGGGATGGAAGAACAACCAGCGGACAGCTTGCTGTTGATGGTGTCTATTATTTTACAGCAGAGGTAACCGATTTTAACGATAAAGTAGTTGAAACAACAGGTTTTTTCCAGTTGATCAGATAACCGGACTTATTATCGGAAAAGAGGTGTTGGGTTCCGTACTATATCGGAACCCAACACTTTTTTTATCATCTAAAATGATTGAGGTGCTTTTGCTGTTCAAATTCCTGAAAAGCAGCGTAATCTGTTAAGGTTGTTTTGTATCTTTCGCATGGCGACAACGTTACAATTCCGGACAAACACAAACCTTATGAAATTACTTCTACGAGAAATATTTCTCGCTTCAGCACTAACATTTGGGCTGATGCCCGCAACAGCACAGCAAAGTTCAGGGCCACCCACAAGCGGCATGTCTGGAGGAAGCTGTACAAATTGCATACAACCTCTCAATGGTTCGGGTACACTTGGTGAGATTTATCGGCGTGATACTTGCGGAATAAATTATGTAACGGCAAGTTCAAAAGTCGGACAGCGTTATTCGCCTCCGGGACCAGCACAGCCAATTACACTTGCAATTTCAGGCATTCCGGCCTGTGCAATTATTGAGCGCGCATTTATTTGGGCTGATGCTTCCGGAACAGGCATACCTATTACCGTTAGCATTACCAATCCGCTGGGCAACAACAATAATTTTCCGATGACTATAATTGGTTCTGGTCAGGACAAATGTTGGGGCTACACTGGAACGTTTTCATATCGTGCAGATATTCCGGCTTCGGCAATTGCAGGAAACGGGAATTACATTTTTTCAGGCTTCCCTGTTGGCGCAACTGATGATGTTGACGGATTCACTTTTATGATCATTTATCGTGATCCGCTGGCCACCTGGGAAGGGCACATGATTATTAAGGATGGTGCAATTGTGCAGATTGGCAGTAATGCATCCGACACAATAACCAATCTTAATGTTTGTGATACATCGTTCAACGAAACGGCATTTATGGCCATCGGCGATTTGCAGAATGTGGGCAGTGCATACTTGTTTAACAATGGTCCGCTGGTCACCTATCCGGAAGATTGGTGGAATTATTTCGATGGTCCTACATCGCCTTTCTGGCCATCACAAACATCATCCATTTTCACAGTAGCCAGCACCGGCGATTGCTACAATATTGTCATGACCGGTATTTATTACCAAACCTCCGGCTGCAATACCTGTACGCCTCAAGCTCCCGGTTCTATTACTTTGCAAACTACCGGAACATCAGCTTGTCCGGGCGGCACTATGTCGGCAACTACAACGCCTACCAGCGGAAATCCGCCCTATACGTATCTCTGGCAGCCCGGCGGACAAACAACACCAACCATTAACAACCTTACAGCCGGTACATACATTGTAACTGTTACAGATGCTACCGGCTGCAGCATAGGTAATGACACGGTAACGGTAAGCAACCTCCCGGCACCCATTGGTCAGTTTACAATTTCACCTTCACCAGAAGCATTTTATCCCGGACAAATTTGTTTTTCAGATCAGACACCTGCGGGTGCATCCTGGCAATGGTTAGTGGATACAACAAACTTCAGTGCATCCTCAGCTTGCTACACACTCACCGATACCGGCAATATTTGTGTACAACTAATTGTAGCTGATGTAAATGGTTGTTTAGACACTGTTGTACAATGTGTGCGCGTAGTTGGCGAAGGCTGGATTTGGGCTCCAAACGTTTTTACCCCCAATGCCGATGGTACAAATGACGTGTTTGCCCCGACCTGGCAGCTCATGGCCAGCATCAAATGTGTAATCTATGATCGCTGGGGAATGAAAATGTATGAGTGGGATAGTTTAACCGGATCGTGGGACGGACGAACAACAAACGGCAAAGAAGCAACTGACGGTGTTTATTACTATGTAATTAATGCAACTGATTTACAAGGTAAAAATTCTGAACTTACAGGGTTCGTTCATCTCATCAGACCAAAATAACAGAGCGAGAATGAGAGCGAGAGCGTAAAGAGAGCGAGAGCGAATAATGAGAGCGTATTTACGCATCATATTTGCTCTCGCTCTGTTTCTCGCTCTGTTTCTCACTCTCTAATCGTTCCGCCTTTAAAAAAGTACTTGGTGTAATAAGCTTCATCTAATGAACTAATAATTACCCCTTTTTTAGTGGAGGCGTGAACGAATCGGCGGTTTTGGAGATAAACACCTACATGCGAAACTTTATCGCCGCCGATTTTAAAGAAAACCAGATCGCCTTCTTTTAGGTTTTTTTCGCCAACACTTTCACATTTGCTCCAGAGTGTGGCTGCTGATCCGCTAATTGTTTTCTGGTAAACTGCTTTGTAGAGCGCACAGGTTAATCCTGAGCAGTCGATACCACTTTTCGTCTTTCCGCCATATTGATAAGGTACGCTGTACCACTCATCAACAAAACGATAAAGTGCGAAATTGGTAATAGAAGCGGCTGGAACCTGTAGCTTT
>CALRTD020000380.1:0-4931 GCA_943371015.1 Synechococcus sp. UW140
GATTCAAAAACACCGGTTGCTGCTTCAAACAGTTCCTGTGCAGATGTAATATCAATTCGTTTGATATTGGGATGATGGGCTTTCAACGCAACCGGGCCGGCAACTAATGTTACCTGAGCGCCGCGCCGGGCCAATTCTTCGGCAATGGCAAAGCCCATTTTTCCGGTGCTGTGGTTTCCAATAAACCGCACCGGATCAATTGCTTCGTAAGTTGGCCCTGCTGTCACCAAAATGTGTTTGCCGGTAAGACGTTCGGCACCGGCAAACGTTGCCACCACAGCGGCGGTAATGTCTTCGGGTTCGGCAAGTCGTCCTTCGCCGCTGAGTCCGCTGGCCAGTTCACCTACTCCGGGCGGCACAATAATTACGCCCCGGGTTTTGATGGTTTCCAGATTCTGCTGCGTAGCCGGATGCTTGTACATATCCACATCCATTGCCGGCGCAACCATTACCGGGCATCGTGCCGAGAGGTAAACCGCCAGCAAAAGGCTGTCGCACTCGCCATGCACAAGCTGCGCCATGGTGTTTGCGGTTGCGGGAGCAATCAGCAGCAGATCAGCCCAGAGGCCTAGTTCTACGTGGTTGTTCCAGGTACCATCAGCAGCAGAAGTAAATTCGGTAACTACCGGATTTTTAGAAAGCGTGCCTAATGTAAGTGGTGTTACAAACTCGTGTGCGGCGGGAGTCATTACTACGCGCACCTCTGCCCCGCCCTTTACCAGCAGCCGAACAAGTGCAGCTGCTTTGTAGGCCGCAATGCCACCTGTAACACCCAGTACAATCTTTTTTCCGTGAAGCATGACGTGCGAAAGTTAAGCACAATCTGGCATGGCTGAAAATACAAAGACATGACTCCCGAAATAAACGGAAGTCATGCCTTAAAATGATGAACCTATGCCTGTGAAAGCAATTTCAACGCAAAACGCTGAAACTAGGCATTGTTACCTTCTTCACGAGCCGGGTTACGGTAGTAAACCTTGCCTTCTACAAACTCCTGCATAGCAATGCTAACGGGTTTGGGCAAACGCTCGTAGAATTTAGAGATTTCGATTTGCTCACGGTTTTCAAATACCTCTTCGAGGTTGTCTGAATGTGTTGCAAATTCGTTCAGTTTTCCGGTAAGTTCCTCGCGGAGTTCAGCGCTGATCTGGTTGGCACGTTTGGCAATAACAGCTACTGATTCGTAGATGTTTCCAGACTCAACGTCGAGCTTGCGCACGTCGCGGGTTACTGTTGTCGGTTCTGCGTTGGTCTTCTTGAAATCAACCATGTTTTATGAACGTTTGTGTGATTGCTGGTTTATTTGATCTTCTGCTCGTTCAGCATTTCCTGCTGAAGCTGAAGAGTACTGTCGTATATTTTCTTGGCATCATCAGTATAGATACTGAGCGGAAAGGCTGCAGTAAATTTCTGATACTCTAACATTGTGTCTTTCAGACGCTGTGTTTTCTTTTCAGCAACACTGTTTTCGGCTAAATCAAAACGTGATTTGAGCAATAAAAACATTGACTCTTCCCGATAAATGGTGGCCGGATAGGTTTTGAGCAATTGATCAAATGCAGCAATAGCGGCTTTGTAATCACCAATTTTCATGTATTGCTTGGCAATGAGAAATTCTTTTTTCTGAAGCTTCTCATACATTTTATCAATCAGCTTGTTGCATTCGCCAATGCGTTTGCTGTTGGGGAATTGCTGAATGAAATACTGAAACTCCTGAATGGCTTGATACGTATCGGTTTGATCGAGCGAATACGGGGGCGAATTCAGGTAGTGGCAGTAGGCACTCATGTACAGGCATTCTTCGGCACGCGGACTGAGCGGGAAGCTGCGGAAATAGCTGCGAAACTGATAACCGGCCATAATGTAATCACCGAGGTTATAGTTGCTGAACGCAAGGTGATAAGCAATGTTCTCGGCCTTGTCTGTAGAGCGCATTTGCGGATACAACTCATCCAGCAGCAATTGCGATTTTACATAATCGCCTTTGCCGAAGTACTCAATAGCTTTTTCGTACTTCAGGTTGGGATCGTTGCTTTTCTGAATTTTACTGAATTCATTGCAACCACCTGCAAGCAGAAGGACGATAACTACAAAAAATGACGCGAGTTGACGCATACCGTTTAAGAAGTGCAAAAGTAATGATTTTTTACGTACCTCCGGCAGTTGTTTTAACGGTTACCGACAACGCAATGTTAGTTGCTTTCCGACAGCCGTTGCAATCCGGGAATATCCAACAGACGTATTTTCCGCCCGTCGGTTGCCAGCAGTCCGTCGTCGCGGAGGCTGTGCAGGAGGCGGATTACGGTTTCGGTAGCTGTTCCTACCAGGCCGGCCACTTCTTCGCGGGTGAGCTGAACGGCCAATGTAGAGCCGTCTTTTTCGTAGCCGTAGGTTTCGGCAAGCAGCAGGGCTACTTCTGCCAATCGGGAGCGGACGTGCTTGCGGGCCAATCCGGCAAGGTGGTGCTCGGCATGGCGCAATTCAGTGGTGAGCAGCTTGATGATGTAATGCGAAAGAGCAGAATTATGATCCAGAATCTGGAAGAAAACAGCCTTCGGAATCACCAGTACCGAAGTCGTTTCGAGCGCAGCAGCCGAGCAGGAAAAGGCATCATTCCCAAGTACAGCGCGGTAACCCATTAAATCGCCGGGGCGTGCAAGGTGAACAATTTGCTCGCGGCCCTGCATATCGGTGGTAAACAATTTGACTTTGCCGCGCTGCAAAATATATACGCAGGCGGGTTGTTTACCTTCCAGAAACAACTCTTCCCGACGCTGAAACACTTCCACTTTCCCCTCATTGTTCATCAGCTGCTCATCGGCAGGTGAAAGAAGTTCGAACGGAAATGGGGCCGGATGCGGCATAAACATGGTAAAGTAAAATTATAACAAACCTCCGGAGCATAAAGCAACCGGAGGTTTGTGTGTGTGTTTACAGGCTAAAGTTATGCACCTACAACCTGTTTAACCAGATCAGCGGCTTCCTGCAGCTGAATGGCAGAATATACTTTTAGTCCTGATTCTTCAATGATTTTCTTGGCTTCCTCAGCATTGGTGCCTTGCAGGCGTACGATAATGGGCACCTGAATATCACCAATGTTTTTGTACGCATCTACAATGCCCTGCGCTACGCGGTCGCAGCGTACAATGCCGCCGAAAATGTTAACCAAAATGGCTTTTACATTTGCATCGCGGAGGATAATGCGGAAAGCTTGTTCTACACGGGCTGCATTGGCTGTACCTCCTACATCAAGGAAGTTGGCAGGTTCGCCGCCGGCGAGTTTGATAATATCCATGGTCGCCATGGCCAGTCCGGCACCGTTTACCATGCAGCCTACGTTTCCGTCGAGGTTTACATAGTTCAGGCCGTAGCTTCCGGCTTCTACTTCGGTAGGATCTTCTTCGCTGGTATCGCGCATAGCGGCAATATCAGCATGGCGGTAAAGGCCATTGCCGTCAACCGTTACTTTCGCATCAACTGCAATAATTTTGCTGTCGCTGGTTTTAAGTACCGGGTTGATTTCGAACATGCTGGCATCAATGCTTTCATAAGCTTTGTAGAGCGCCTGCACGAATTTAAGCATGCTTTTAAAGCTTTCGCCGCTCAGACCGAGGTTGAAAGCAATACGGCGGCACTGGAAATCGCGCAGACCTACTTTCGGATCAATTTCTTCTTTAAAAATCAGGTGCGGGGTATGCTCAGCAACTGATTCAATGTCCATACCGCCTTCGGTAGAGTACATGATAATGTTGCGGCCGCTTCCGCGGTTGAGCAGAACGCTCATGTAAAACTCCGAAGGTTTTTCGGCGCCGGGATAATACACATCCTGAGCAACGAGGACTTTGCTGACTAATTTGCCTTTTTCGCCGGTTTGGAGGGTAATGAGTTTTTTGCCGAGGATATTGGCCGAAATGGTTTTCACATCATCCAGCGATTTGGCAAGCGCCACGCCACGCTGTTCAGAGCCTTCAATTTTGCCTTTTCCGCGGCCGCCGGCATGAATCTGTGATTTCACCACCCACCAGCCTGTGCCGGTCTGTGCCTGAAGTTCTTTGGCAGCTTCAACCGCCTGTTCGGGCGTGTCGGCTACAATGCCTTCCTGGATGGCTACACCAAATTGCTTGAGAATTGATTTTCCCTGATACTCGTGAAGATTCATATTCGGCTGTGCTTATGTTGAATGTTGTTGGATGATCGTTTTCGGGGTGTAAAATTAGCAGGATTTTGGAGATGCCTGCAATCTAATCCGTTTTTTGATTGTCCGTTAATCTGTAATTTTCTATGATTTGGCTAGTTAGCACTGTTTTTATGTCTTGAATTTGTAATTCGAATAGCAAAGGTTTGATTTGGTCACAACCCGTTATCGCGCCCTGCCCCTATCTTTCAATACCACTTGTTTTGTAGATTCCTTCTTTTAGTTTGACGTATCTATTGTTTCTATCAGCGATTATTTTTTCTTTTTCATCATCAATAAAGACATATGAAAATTCCCGACCGGTTAACAAATTAAGTTTATAGCCAACATGAATAGAATAATTATTGGGATTTCCTGTAAGTCCAACACTACAATGCTTATTTTTTGTCATGAGGCGTATTAGAAATACCAAGCTGTCATAATGAATACCGCAATAAATAATGCTTCTCTTCAATGTTGAATCATTTATATCGGGACAAGTATATTCCTCGTTAAAAGCATTACCTGAAATTGAAAGGCGGGTAATTTTATTCTCATTCGTTACGATTGACAAAAAAACACCCCTATTATAGGTCATTCGTCTATAAATGAATGTAATCGAATCCAGCTTTTCGATTCGAACAGAATCTTTTAATGGCATACTGCCAAACATCATTTTCGATGATATTAGACAAAGCAGAACAGCTAAACATTTCATTTTACTGTGTTATTTATAAAAGCGATTTTACCATAAACA
>CALRTD020000381.1:0-4920 GCA_943371015.1 Synechococcus sp. UW140
CGGCCGACAACGATTTTGAACCGGTATGCCTACGCGGAAAATATTGGGAACTCATTAAAATGGATCTCACTGATTTTGCAAAGAACGCAGCAGATTAATGCTTCTGAACATCAAAAACAACAACCGCGAAGCAACATAAAAGTTACTTCGCGGTTTTTTGATTGCATTATTTTTCTGCAATGGCAGACTACTGCACAAACATCAACTTATTGCGCAGATATACACCGATCCACACCAAGGTCATAAACACTGCGGCTGCCGGAAATTGTCCGCTTCCCAGTTCAACTGCAATTGCTCCGCCCAAATACGCAACAACAAGTAAGAAACCAATCTTGTATGTTTTGGGAATCAGCAGTAATACCACAGCTGCAAGTTCAATAAGCCCCAATGCAGTTATCAAATTCCCGAAACCACCTTTAGTTAAATTAGAAGCAACAGGCTCGGCATGCATTAGCTTCATTCCTGCACTCATGAAAAGCATGAGCGAAGGAAGAATGATCAGTATCCAGGAGATAATTCGTTTTGCTTTGTCAGACATTTGATGATCGTTATTGATGAACGGCAAATGTAGATTGTACAATCAGGCAAAACGGCTGAGTATCCTTTTACATACTGCTTTCCTTTTGGAAACTACTTTCTTCATGAAACTTAACGATAAATAGAGTTATTTTTGATTTGAATGAAAACTGAAACAAAAAATACGTGTCCCGAAAAAATTGATCACAGCGAATGCCGTATAAAAATGCTTCCTGTAAAAGATGCGCTTGATATTTTGAGCGGAAAATGGAAACTGCAAATAATACTCGCACTCAGCTTCAGCAATAAACGGTTTAATCAACTTGTCCGCGATATTCCTGGACTCACGCCAAAAGTGCTTTCAAAAGAATTAAAAGATCTTGAAATAAATGAACTGATTTCAAGAACGGTTTATGATACACAACCCGTGAGTGTTGAGTACCGATTAACAGCATACGGCCAAACGCTAAAACCGTTAATCGGAGAATTGCATAAGTGGGGAACAAAACACAGAAAGAGAATTATTTCAAGGGGATAGTATAGAATAAAGCACCTGTGCTATTTGTGCAGAGAATAAAGTAAAACAGCCGGTTCAGAGCGGAGAGCGAGCGTGATGTAAAACAGAAGAAGAGGATAGTATAGAATTAAGCACCTGTGCTATTTGTATAAGAGAAAAAAGTAAAACATGCCGGTTCAGAGCGGAGAGTGAGCGTGATGTAAAACAGAAAGAGAATGAGAGCGAGAGGATAGTATAGAATTAATCACCTGTGCTATTTGTGCAGAGAACAAAGTAAAACAGCCGATTCAGAGCGGAGAGCGAGAGTGATGTAAAACAGAAAGAGAATGATTGCAAGAGGATAGTATAGAATTAAGCATCTGTGCTATTTGTATAAGAGAATAAAGTAAAACATGCCGGTTCAGAGCGGAGAGTGAGAGTGATGTAAAACAGAAAGAGAATGATTGCTCTCGCTCTCATTCTCTTTCTGTTTTGTACAATGGGTTGGTCGGTTGTCTAATTTTTTGTGCGCTTCCCTGCAACGGTATGAAAAGCTGAATTCCAAAAGCCTCAAAAATGACTTTGAGGGGTTGTTGGCAGCCCTTAAGCCGGACTAAATCCTTGCCCGAATTTGGGCTTTTAAGGGGGCTGTTTGGCCTCCTTTCTTGTTTCAGGGGTATTGCCCTAAAAAACTTACAATTTTGTAAGTTACCCTTGAGTTAATCCCGCCCAAGAACCGCCTCAATTTTGGCTAAAAACTTGGATACAAGGGCTTGGCGATCTTCAGGGTTTGCCGTTTCCAATTTTTGCCTGAATTCGGCATATTCTTTCTTGCATTTTTCGGAACAAGTCAATCTGAAGGCATCTTGTGCAACCTCGAATTCTTTAGCACAAACGATACAATTATCTTTCATTCTTTACTTTTTTTCTTCCTAACCCGCCCGATCAATTAGGCCGATTTTTACAGAGGTATTTGTAAATATCCTTAGCGGGTTGCTCTAATTTTCCCCGATCAGATTTAACGTACCTTTTTACCGCTTTTTTTATAAGCGCAAGGTAGCCCTCGTAAACGGGCTCATCAGTCTTTTCATCATAGCCCATTAGCTTAAAAATTATGTCACTTACACTTAGGTGATAATCTCCGGCTTCAAGACCTAATCGTTCAAGACCACTTATCATCATTGAGTTTGTAATGTCATCAATGATTAGGGAAGTGATCAGCTGTGCTTCTTTTTTGGCTTTCATTGTAGAATCAGTTTAGCACGGCCAAACATAACACCACACGTTTTGACACGCCAGAAAAAGAGCATATAGTTATGATACCCCTCGCAGTTGATAACCTTAACTAATTGAAACTGGCTTTATTTACTCGGCACTACATTCCCTAAGTCTACCCACTTCCTAAAAAGCCGGAACTGTTCATCATTCACAATATTGAAGTAGAGTGCTTTTTCAAAATCAGTGATCCGGATATTTCCATGCTTTAAATTGGAAAATGCTTTCTTCACCGCTTTTTTTGCCTTTTCTCTATTTCGTTGTGACGTTTCAATCTCAACTCGAATGTGTGATTTCTGAAGGTAGAGGTTTATGCGACCGAAATCAATTTGCTTTTTCCCGCGCACGTGCATAAATCTTTTGTATCCTGGACTTCCATTACGCCCTTCCTTAAGACACAAACTAATTACATCCTTCAGAAATTTTTTAGAGTAAGAACTGATAACCTTTTCCCATTTACTCAAAACACTTTTTGGGATTGAATATTTTGGGTACTTCGCTTTCCTTACTGCACCAAGTTTTTTATTAATTGTCTTTTGCAAAGAACTTCTCAACTTAATTGAAGAAGCTGAAAAAATTACAGGTAATACCTTTTCAATAATTTTTATTGCTTTCTTCTCAGGATAAATGAATCCCTCATTACCAACGGCAAATTCTCTGAACACATAGTGAAGGACTCTTTCTGCAATTACCATGTCGGGAACAGGATAACAGCGCAATACATGAAAACCAAAAATATTAGGTTTTCGTTTCGATATCTCTGAAGATCGCTCACTCGGTCTCCTCTTTGTCTTTCCAATCTTAATGGTAAATTCATCAAGGGGTGTATTCAAAATATAAATATATCCAGCTGCGCTTTTTTCTATTGCCATTTATTCAATTTGATGAATAAATGTACAAATTTGATTGTTACCTGATAAAATCCCTGCTATTCAATACGATGCAGCTCCTTTGCCTTATCAAACCCGATCCACTTGCCATTCTGATCCAATCCACGATTTGCTAATTCCCTGCGAACCATGTACACCAAATCAAAGTCACCTTTCAAGGCTTCAACAAGAACCTTATCGCTCGTCATAGTGAAAATGAATCTCGGATTTTCATCATCCTTTCTCTTCGAATAAAACTCTTCGTGAAATTTTGATTTGTTTCGCTCAGAGAGTTTTTCCTTCTTTTCATCCCAAATCTGAAATGCTTTTTTCATGACGGTGAGAAACTCTGTGGTGTCTTTGTGAATGTTGTTAACGAGGGAAACAAAGTTGTCAGAACTTTCTTGAGCGATATCCAAAATTTCAATGTACTCTCCATCGTTCAATTCAAGTTCCCATTCCTTTTCAATTACACCTTTCAAGATTCTTACACCACCGTGAAAAACGAGTGTTTCTTTCTTTTTGGTTTCTTTTACAGGCTCAGTCTTTCCTTTTTTCGCCTTCAGTTTCGCTTTCAATCTTGCTTCACCTGAAGGAGTGAGTTCTCCTCCCATCTTTTTCCAAATCTCTCCGGGAATTTCTTCGCGGATAGCCGTGTCGCAATTGAAACTGGCATAGTCCATTGCCTGTTTGAATTTACCTTGTTTGTACAAATCGTAAATGTGACGCAGTTGCCTGTGATCGCGTTCATCCATGTACTTTGGTTTTGTCCATGAAGGATACTTTTTGCTTGGCGTTCCACTCAACTCTTCCGATGCTTGGGGGATGGCATCTTCAAAAATTGTCATTTCTCCACCTTGATTGAATCGTCCGAACTGGACGGCTTTACCTCTCTCTGGAACTTCGATTACAACATCCACATCGTGCTGAAATGAATTTGCTCCGCGAAAGTTTCCGGTTTTGGTTGTTTGAAAAACATAAATGAATCCTTTTCCGGGATTGTTGGTTTTTAACTGCCTTAAATCTTCGGGGGAAAGACCAAGCAGATTAACCGAGTCCAGGAATATGAAATCATATTGTGAAAGATCTTCGGGTAAATTGTCGGCAACAAATAAATTTTCGTGCGCGACATCTTTATCCTTTAATTTCTTTTGAAGCGTAGCATCCAATTTCTCTTCCTTGGCCACGTAGAGTACCTTTCCGAAGTTTCGGGCAAGGTACCCTGCGAAATCAACGCAGAGATAGGATTTACCCATCTTTGGTTTACCGTAAACCATTACTGTGAAACCGGGGGAAGGATCACCAATCAGGTCTAACCATTTTCCTGTAAAACCAAGACATGAGAATTCTTTCTTTGCGAATTCTACACTCGACATTATTTTGCTATCTGTTTTTTCCGGTACTCCGCTCAGATCAATTGACTTTGGTTTATCATCGTCTTTTGATTTTTTCTTCGCTGCTTTGTATTCCTTAACAGCAGCTTGGAGATCGGACTTAAGCGAATCGCTTATTGTGATGTTGTATGAATTGCTTTTTTGTCCAAGCAAATCCACAACACAACTTTGTATTTTAAGTATTTGTTTTGCGTAAGGAGATGTTTTTCTGATCTCCTTTTCTTCGATATCGGTTTGCAGTTCATGAAGCAACTCCACAAACTCAGAACGCTTCACTTTTTTAGAGTGGAAGGATAAAAACCATTCGATGTATCTGATTTCTTTGTAGGCATCATAATCCATTCCGGTGAGGCTTTCGCCTCTTTTTTTC
>CALRTD020000382.1:0-4917 GCA_943371015.1 Synechococcus sp. UW140
TTTCATTCTGGTGTGGTTGAGATGAAGAAAGGTAATAAAAATACCCGGCCAACAACGTTGCCGGGTATTTTTAATTTGGTGCAGAAGATTGAAATTCAGGCGTTAATACGCTCTCACATTCTTGCCTTCTACATAATTCATGAATGCACGATTTACAACGCGGTTGCCGCCCGGAGTCGGATAGTCGCCGCTGAAATACCAGTCGCCGGTATGCCCGGGACAAGCCGTGTGCAAGCCTTCTATGGATTGATATACAATTTCAACCTCGGCATTGATACCCGCCGGGGTAAGGAGTTCTGAAATCTTGGCCGAAATTTCATCGGCGGTAAACGGACGGTAAATTTCTTTCACCACATTTATAATCTGATCATCGGGCAAATCTTCCTGCGCTTTTGCTTTTTCGTAAACTTCGTCGATCAGGTTTTCGCGGAAAGTTTGTTTCAGTAATTCAATGGCGGCCTGAAACGCAATAAAATCGCCCATTTTAGCCATGTCGATACCGTAGCAGTCGGGGTATCGGATTTGCGGAGCCGATGAAACGATTACAATTTTTCTCGGCTGCAAACGGTCGAGAATTTTGATAATGCTTTGTTTGAGCGTAGTGCCGCGCACAATCGAATCGTCAAGCACAACTAAATTATCGCCGGGTTTTACAATGCCGTAAGTGGTATCGTAAACGTGCGCCACCATATCATCGCGCTGGCGATCGCTGGTAATAAAGGTGCGGAGCTTTGCATCTTTCAGCGCAATTTTTTCAATACGCGGTTGCATCGATAAAATTGAAGTGAGTTCAGCTTCCGGAATACTATTGCCGAGCGCGAGAATTTTATTTCGCTTAACAGTATTCAGGTAATTGTGCAGACCGTCAACCAAGCCGTAGAATGCAATTTCAGCGGTGTTCGGGATAAACGAGAACACTGTTTTGCGCAGGTCGTGGTCAATTGTCTTCAGCACTTTATCGGTGAGCTGATGGCCAAGACTTTTGCGCTCGGTATAAATATCGCGGTCGCTGCTGCGCGAGAAATAGATGCGTTCAAACGAGCACGATTTTTTCTCGCGCGGTGTACGTACCTGCTTCTCGGCATACGAGCCGTTTTTCTTGATAATGAGTGCGTGACCGGGCTTCAGTTCATTAATGTTTTCGATGGGAACATTGAAAGCGGTCTGAATTTGCGGGCGCTCCGAAGTAACAACCACCACTTCTTCATCGGCATACCAAAATGCAGGGCGGATGCCGCTCGGATCGCGAAGCACAAAAGCATCGCCGTGACCGAGCATGCCGGCCATTGTGTAGCCACCGTCCCATTTTTTGCCGGCATCTTTCAGAATTTTCTGAATATCGAGATGCTCGGCAATGAGTCCGGTAATTTCTTCGTTTGTGTGGCCTTTGCGTTTGAAATCCTGAAACAACCATTCCACTTCGCGATCCAGGAAGTGGCCTATTTTTTCCATTACAGTAACGGTATCGGCCTTTTCTTTCGGGTGCTGACCAAGTTCAACAAGGTGCTGAAAGAGTTCGTCAACATTGGTCAAGTTGAAATTGCCGGCTACTACAAGGTTTCGGGTAATCCAGTTGTTCTGGCGCAGAAACGGGTGGCAGTTTTCGATGCTGTTTCCGCCGTATGTGCCGTAGCGCAGGTGTCCGAGCAAAAGTTCGCCGGTAAATGCAACATGCTTTTTGAGCCATTCGCCGTCGTTCATTTTGGTAGGATGATCGCGGTTCGCAGCTTCGAACTTGTGGCTTATTTTTCCGAAAATTTCTTTGATCGCACTCGGATCCGTAGACCGGTAGCGGCTGATGTAGCGTGTTCCGGGCGGCACATCAAACTTAATGCTGGCCACCCCGGCACCATCCTGACCGCGGTTGTGCTGTTTCTCCATCAGCAGATACAGCTTGTTCAGCCCGTACATGGCCGTGCCGTATTTGTCGATGTAATACTGATAGGGTTTTAACAGGCGAATGAGTGCAATGCCGCACTCGTGTTTGATCTGATCGCTCATGCGCTTTTGCCTTGTTGTTTCTGATGTTACAAGGAAGTGCAAAGGTACGGTTTTTATGCGGGATCGGGTTAATGTGGATTAAGTGGGAATTGATAATGGTTAACATAGCTGAGAATTTATTGCTTTACCCTATATTTACAAGCTATGCGGATAACAAAGCTTACACTTCAAAATTTTCGGAATTTCGATGAGGACGCAGAAAAAAACACGTTCCATTTCCCTGAAAAATTTACAGCTATTATCGGTGTAAATGGAAAGGGCAAATCATCAATATTAAATGGGCTTGAGATTGCTGCAGGAGCATATCTTCTCGGAATTAATGAAGCAAAGTCGCGAACTATTAATGTAGAAGAAATTAGACGAGAAGAAAAAAAACTGTCAGATGGGACAAAACATCTTATACAAAAAGTTCCTGTTAATGTTATTGCAGAAGGCTATATAGACTCTGAGAACTTCTATTCTTGGAGGCGATGTATTCCAAATGTTGGAGCTAAAACCACATCAAGTAATGCTCATGTGGGTGCTGTAAGAGATATTGCAATACAGAAAAGAAAAGACCTTAACGAAAAAAATGAATCGGTTGATAATTCTATAATATTATTTTTTGGAACCGCTAGAATATGGGGGGTAGCAAGAAAAACTCAAGCTCTTGCTTCACGTGAAATACTATCACTTGGATATGAGAATTGGTTTGATATGCGTTCAAGTTCATTTAGATATAATGATTGGTTAAACGCCTACAATGGTCGCTTGAGTTATGGTATGGAAGTAAACGGTACAAGAGAAGCGTTTTTTAGTGCAATCAAGATAGCCGTGCCATCAATTGAAGAAATAACTCACAGCGGTATTGAATTATGGATCAAGTTAAAAAACGGATCAGCACTAATGCCTCTTTCCCTTCATTCTGATGGAATTAGGACAATGGTTGACATGGTCGCAGAATTGGCATTGAGATGTGTAATACTGAATGGACATCATAAAGAACAAGCAGTTAGCAAAAGCAAAGGATTGGTAATGATTGATGAAATCGACCTACATATTCACCCCAATTGGCAGCGACATTTAGTGCACGATTTAAAAAATGCCTTCCCTGAAATTCAGTTCGTAGTTACTACACATTCTCCATTTATTATTCAATCATTGTCTGCCAATGAAATCATTAACCTTGATTTCCCGGACTCTGATCTTTCACCTATTGAACTGCCAATTGATGATGTGGCTGAAAATGTAATGGGTGTATCGAGTTCGTTCAGTCTTGAAAGTGAACAAAAAGAAAATCTAAGTGATCAATATCTTGAAATATTAAATCAAGCTGTAGTAGAATCCGGTTCCGGCAATATCGATAAGCTTAGTCAGCAACTTGATGAAATAGAAAATCAAATCACAGATCCCGGCTTACGTTCTTTTTTGCGAATGAACAGAATAGCCAAAAACAAGTAACTATGTGGCCTGTTCAGCGCGGTGATATTCCTATTGACAATAAAACAGGCTTACCCAAAGTTGTAAATGATTACAAACTCTGGAGAAGCGATTTGATTGAACGGATTGGTGACTACTGTTCTTATTGCAATATCCCACTTTCTCATGCACGTCAGGTGGAGCATGTAGTTGCTCAGTCATTAGGTGGAGGTACAACAGATTGGAGTAATTTATTGTTAGCATGTGGTCCTTGTAATAATGAAAAAAGCAACAAGCCTTGCCCTCCAACGACTCATTATCTTCCTGATTTTCATAATACTCATATTGCATTCTCCTATGTAGAAATAACGTTTAAACGTAAAGGAAAAACACATTCTGCGTGCACTGTGGTGCCGTCATCCATTGTTCCGAATCGTGCGAAATCAATAAGTACAATAAAACTTCTGGAGCTTGATAAGCTGACTTATGAAGCAAAAGCTGTTGACCGAAGATGGGATAAAAGATATAATGCTTTATTATCTGCAAGGGCATCCAGAAAATTGTGGGATTCTCTTACCAGTACTGATCAGCAAAATAATTTCCTTGAAAATTTAAAAACTCAAATACTTAACCAAGGCTTTTTCTCTCTCTGGTACACTGTTTTTGAAGATGTTCCCGAAGTCAGACAATTAATTGTTGAATCTGTTCAGGGCACACACCCTAATGCATTTCCTGCCCCCAATTATTTGCCGGCTCCGCTTCATCCTCCTGATCTCTAAATTTCTCATGGCGCATTACTTTACCATCGACATTCACACCCACATCCTGCCCGAACACATTCCGAACTGGAAAGAAAAATTCGGCTACGGAGGCTTCATACAACTTGATCACTACAAACCCTGTTGCGCACGAATGCTGCGCGACGACGGCAAGTTTTTTCGCGATATAGATGATAACTGCTGGAGCGCCGAAACCCGCATGCGCGAAAGCGATGAGCAGTTTGTTGATGTGCAGGTGCTTTCTACAGTGCCGGTCATGTTCAGCTACTGGGCGAAGCCCGAAGATTGCCTCGAACTGTCAAAGTTCCTGAACGATCACATTGCCGAAATAGTAACGCGCTATCCGCGCCGCTTTGTCGGCCTCGGCACTGTGCCCATGCAGCATACTGAATATGCCATTCAGGAATTGCGGCGCTGCAAAGAAATAGGACTTCGCGGCATTCAGATCGGCACCAACATCAATCAGCTTAACCTGAACGAGCCCCAGTTTCTCGAAATATTTGCAGCTTGCCAGGAGCTTGACATGGCCGTATTCATTCATCCCTGGGAAATGATGGGTGAGGCCGATATGCAGCGCTACTGGTTGCCGTGGCTGGTAGGTATGCCCGCCGAAACTTCACGCGCTATTTGCTCCATGCTTTTCGGCGGCGTGTTCGAGAAACTGCCTGATCTCCGCGTAGCCTTTGCGCACGGCGGCGGATCATTTCCTGCAACGCTCGGCCGTATCCAGCACGGCTAC
>CALRTD020000383.1:0-4914 GCA_943371015.1 Synechococcus sp. UW140
ATAGCACGCATCCGCGAAGCGAAAGCTGATGTGATCCTGCGTTTCGGATTCAATATTATTCGCGGCGAAATTCTTACCGCTGCCCGCTACGGCGTTTGGTCGTATCATCATGGCGATGAACAGCAGTTTCGCGGCGGGCCTCCGGGTTTCTGGGAAATGGTGCGCGGTGCAACGGTTACAGGTGCAATTCTGCAGCGACTCACCGAAAAACTCGACAGCGGCATCGTACTCCGAAAAGGCTTTTTCCCAACCATTCGCAAATCGTACCGCGCACAGCTTAATCAATTGCTGAACGGAACAAGCGGCTGGATGAAGCAATCATTAATTGATTTGCATAACGGAATTACAGCACCGCTTGAAGCTGCACCGGTTAGTTCTTCGGCAAAAATTACCACATATCCTGTAAACATTCGCTTCGTGCTGGCCGGCATTCAGCAAAGCTTTGCGGCTTTACGTTTTCATTACGGTGAGTTGTTCAGACACGAAATCTGGAATACCGGAATTGTACAGCAAAGCATCAGCAACATTACGGAAAACGGAATTACAGCACCCATTACGTGGATTGCTCCGGCTGATAGAAATGATTTTTATGCCGATCCGTTTGGCGGAGTTGATGCCGAAGGAAACGAACTCATTCTCTGCGAACATTTCAATTACAAAGCCGGAAAGGGTGTAATTGCAAGAATCAGCAGAAACGGTAACGCCGAAGAATGGCTGGAACGCGAACACCATCTCTCCTACCCGTTTTTGTTTCGTGTAGGTGAAGAACAAATGCTTTTGCCCGAATCGCACGAGAACTACAATGTATCGCTGCGCTATGCCAATGATCCGGCTAAAACCGTAATGCATTTGCTGCATGGTGTTCCGGCAGTTGACAGCTCAGTAGTTGAATACAATGGTAAGTTTTGGATGTTTTGCACCCGCGAAGACGATGGTGCAAATATGTGCCTGCATATCTACTGTGCCGAAAATAGCGACAGTACATTTGAGCCGCATGCCGCCAATCCGGTTAAAACCGATGTGCGTTCATCGCGCCCGGGCGGAACACCTTTTGTTCACAACGGTAAACTCTACCGCCCTGCACAGGACTGTTCAACCGACTACGGAGCAGCCATTGTAATTCATGAAGTAACACTGCTTACACCAACCGAATTCAGCGAACGTGAAGTGCAGCGAATTGCTCCGCAGCAAAGCTGGACTTGTAACAAAGGATTGCATACGCTTTCGGTTTTAAACGAAAACGAAACGTTGATTGATGCTAAAAAGTATGTATTTAATGCAGCACAATTCAGACGTGTTCTCCGCCGGAAAATTACACGATTTTTTTCGCGATGATTCGTAATATTCTCGTCACATTCTCAGCCCGCATTGCGGTTGCAGCAGCCAACTTTATTGTACTGCTGTGTACAACGCATGAATTGGGTTCGGATGTGCGCGGGAAGATTAGTATGATACAACTGGGTGTTCAGCTTATACACCTCATCAGCGATATGGCCGGCGGGCCTTCCATGGTTTACCTGGTTCCGCGTTCGCCGTTGCGTAAATTGGTAATCAGCGCAACGGTTTGGGCCGTGTTCAGTGCTGCGGTTGTTGGCAGTTTACTGCTCTACTTCAATCAAATTCCGCAGCAATACGGTGCTGATATTCTAGGAATCGGTTTATTGGTTTCGCTCAGTGCAGTATTTCAAAATATTTTGCTGGGGCAGGAACGTATTCGTGCCTACAACTTATTGCTGCTCACACAGGGCGCGTTGCTCATTGGCGGTGTGGTTTTCAGCTTGTATGCTGCCGGTGTACACAGCGAAAAAGTATTTGTTTACGGAAGTTACCTGAGCTGGGGCGTTGTAGCGGCAGCAGCTGCATTTCTGGTCTTCCGGCATAAACACGAAGTAAAGCAGCACGAAAGCAGACCGATGTTGTATGTACTTTTTGCAAATGGATTCTTCACACAGGCGGCAACATTAACGCATCAGCTTTCGATACGCGAAAACTATTTCAGACTCGAAAAACTGAGCAGTGATAATGATTCGGCTGTTGGCTTGTATTCTACGGCACTTTCGCTCGGCGAAGCTATTTTGCTTTTCAGTGCCAGCATTGCATCCATTCTGCTTGCGCGCACCGCCAACACAGTTGATTCGCCCGAAATGCGGCTCAATACAATACGCCTGAGTAAACTCAGCATTTTCATTACTGTACCGGCACTGCTTGTTTTTGCTATGCTTCCAGCCGGGTTTTATACCTGGTTGCTGGGCAAAGATTTTACACCTGTACGCGATGCGTTTATTGCATTGCTGCCCGGAATTGCATTAGTGAGCTTCGGCACTGTGTATGCACACTACTTTTCGGGCACAGGCCGGCATTACTGGAATTTTGTGTGCGGAGGCATCGGACTGATAGCCGCACTGCTCACCGCCGGCCCGCTGATTGATGCTTTTGAGGTACGGGGCGCGGGCTGGTCGGCTTCAGTGGCTTATGGTGCGCTTTCGCTGCTGGTGTTTTTTATTTTTATGTTCAGCGGCAAGCAGCGCGGCGAGTGGAAAGCGTTGTTGCCGGGAAAAGAGGATGTTGTTTTGGTAAAAAATATCATCACTAAGTTTTCCAAGAAATAAATTAGTGCTTCTCTTTTACAGAAAAAGAGTGAGGTGAGCAATTAACAAATTTTAAATAGTTGATCAATTCAGCATAGACAACCAAAATTGTTTCGTTTCGACTTACTGAAAACACAAGTCATGAAAACGAAACTCCTTCCCCTCATTACAATTTTTACAGTATTCTTCTGTATAAATTCATCGGCACAGCGGGTAAAATTAAATGAACATATTTTTGCCGGCAGCGCTGGCGGCGCTCTGAGAAGTGTACTTGGAGGACCTTCACGCAGTTTATACTTTGCAATGCAAACCGATTATCAGTGGCGGTTCTCAGAACGATTTTCGATTGGTGCTGTTGGCCGTTTTGGCTATTATCGTGTGGAATCACAAGGTATTAGTCACGTAGGTGCTTTTATTGCCCCCGAAGGTCGTTTCTGGTTTCCGACAAAAAGTACCCGATTTAGTCCATTTGTATTTGCTAACTACGGACTACAAACTGGAATTACCGGCTACACTATTGGCAATACAACGGGGGTGTTTGGAGCTGGCAGTGCAGGTTTAGGAATGATAGGTTGGATCAATCCGAGTTGGGGCATTCAGGCAAAGTATAATATCCTTTCTGTTGATAAAGATAATGTGGTGCTGAATCCACTACCTTCAAATATTCAGTTTGGAATTGTATTTAAGCCGGGCGCAATGAAAAAAGGGAAGAAAAAAGACGAGAAAGAATAACAAGCTGGTGAAATCACACAAGCATATCGCTTGTATATAATTTCCAATTTATTAATTTTAATACTATGAATGGGAAATTACTTTTCGTTTTCAGTATCAGTATTGTACTTGCAGGCACAACGCTGAATGCACAAACCTGCGGAGCTGCGCAGCAGCTGAATGCCTCACAGCAGCTGGCATTAGACTCACTTGCCGTACTACTTGATACAGCCATGAAGCATGAGGATTTGAACGATATTCAGCAGCGTTGCGCACAAATTGAAACTGTGCTTGGAAACGAAGCCGGTATTCCTGAAACTGCGGAAACCTATTTTACACTAACGCCAAACACGCTCTGGCTCGATTACAACACAACACTGCTCACCGAGCGCTATCTGATTGCGCAAGACAGTATGGCCTATGTTGATGCGTGGAAATTAGGAAAAGGAATGCTGCCTCCCGCCTATCAGCCGCATTCGGTTCCGCTGCGGGCAAGTGCTGAAATTGCTGTGGGCTTATTAAAAATTGCTCTTCATGAAGCTGATCCGGCCCGAAGTATCGCTTATAAAAACTGGGCTTTACGCACATTCGATAGCCTGAAGACGATGCAACTGAGCAGCGGAGCTTTTCCGTTTCCCGATCTTCGTCCATACAATGATCCGGTGTTTGCCCCAATTATTCAGAACTACCTCAACTCACTTGGCAACGACTCTGTACTGGTTTTACAAAATGGTTGGATCATTGATGATTCAGGCACCGGCGAGTTCAAATTTGATGCCGGTGTAATTGCCAATGCATTTTACGAAGCATGGATGCTTACCGGCGATACCTCTTATCAATCGGTTTGTATTCGCACTGCCAATTACCTGCGCAGCACTACGCTCAATATCAATTTTAACTACAATAGTTTTTCAGTTCTCGGACTTACACGTGCCTGGCAAATTACAGGAGACACCAGCTATCACAACCGTGCACTGCTTAACCTCGAATATGGTATGCTGCCCGCACAACTGAACTCAGGCCGCTGGATGGACGGGCATAATGCACGTTCTGTATATCATGCAATCATGATCTACAATACCATTCCCCTGCTGCGCAGCACATCGCAAAATCATCCGAAATATCCTGTTGTTGTTCAGCTGGTTAAACGTGCTGTACAAAACATGAATACCTACAGCTACACCTGCGAATCCGCAACCGGTTTCAGATGGCTCATTGCCGCACAAGACATTCCGTTTGGTATTTTTACCAATGCTACTGCCGATAGTTTGAGTGATTATCTCGGACGTCATTCGCAGCAAATGCCGATCAATGGCCGATATACTGATATTCCAACATTGGGTGATTATTTCAGATGGATGAATGTAGTTGCCGGACAAAATCAATCAGCTGAAACACCCGCAGCATCAATATCCGTTTATCCGAATCCTGCGAATACCAGTGTTTCTGTAAAAATTGACCTGCCCAAAAACTCTTTAACTAGTATCACGCTGTATGATATCAGCGGTAAACAGATTTCAGTAACAAGGAATCAACGTATGAATGCCGGCAGTAACACCGTTGAAATTGACACTCAATTTTTAGAGCCGGGATATTATTTCTTGACCATAAATAC
>CALRTD020000384.1:0-4905 GCA_943371015.1 Synechococcus sp. UW140
CTCTGTAGGCAAACCACAACCCAAACCAAGATCGGCGTCGGGCTGATAACCGTTCAGCGTATCGTAATTGTCTGACATAATATTGTAAACCGGCCCGCAGCTTACTGTTGCCCCGCAGCACGATGAAGAATTCGTGATTTTATCCTGTGCGGCTATTTCAGTGTACTTTTCGCGAACCAATGCTTTGAGTTGATCTGACGTTTCCATGATTCTGTTGATGAGTGATATTTTACTATCGCAATATTACGATTAAAAAGAGCCAATATATTGATCCGCTTAAATTTTTACTCAAAAATCAAGAAACTGATCAAACTCATTATCCGGAATGATTTTCGTCCTGCCATTGCCGGGTAGGTTGTGTGACATTTGTTACACAAACCACAAGACTATGGAAATCAATCACCCGCAAACTCAGCCAGTTATTATCAGCCGCCGTGCATTACGCCTTTTTGCAGCTGGTGCATCAATTGTATTTTTAGGTGCTCTCACTTATTGCTACCTCACAGAACATTTCTTTGAGGTGGGATTAATTGCAGGCGCTATGGTACTGCTTGGTGGTTTAACCTCGTGGATTTACAAAGGACTCGATAGTTAGATCTACTCCCCTGCTTAATGATTATAGCCGGATATAAACTGTTTATGTCCGGTTATCTCATTTTAAGGACAAGCTAATTCCATTTTTAGTAATTTTAGCTGTAACTAAAAACAGTGTCTATTATGAAATCAATTGCGGCGCTTGTATTTGCATCAGCTGTTATTTTTGCGGGATGCAAAAAAGAGGGAATGGGCGGTGATGCTTCACTCGGAATAACAGCTAAACACCACGGTGCTCCCATTCCGGGTACAGTGATCTACATTAAATATGGTGCCGAAGATTTCCCGGGCGAAGATTTATCGCTGTATGATGCAACAACAACAGCTGACAATAGCGGATATGCCGTTATTTCCGATCTACGCTACGGAAAATACTATATCTACGGTGTTGGCTACGATAGCTCTCTGCAGGAAATAGTAAAAGGTGGTATGCCTGTTCAAATAAAATGGTCAGACCGGAAAGATGTTCAAAAAGAAGATTTATCAATTACCGAATAAAATAACTGATCAAAAAAAATCCCTGCTATTGAAGAATAGCAGGGATTTTTTTTGTGTGGTAAGTTATGCAGCTACAGGAACTGAATTCTGAAGATAGTTAGGGCGACTCAGATTGCTCAGCGTCTTGAAATGCGAGCGAATAGCAGAAAGAAAAGTATGATGATTATGATAGGTCATACCAAACTCACGGGCTTTCGCTTCTACAACGCGGCTGAGTTTATAGTAATGGATGCTGCAGATGTTGGGGAACAAGTGATGTTCAACCTGAAAGTTAAGACCACCAACAAACCAAGTGATAACCGGGTTACGAACGGCAAAATTTGCAGTTGTATTTAACTGATGCACCACCCATGCTGCTTCAATATCGCCTTTATCATCCGGAGCAGGGAATTCTGTTTCTTCTACAATGTGAGCAAGCTGAAACACTACTGATAAGATTACCCCCATCAGCATCTGCATTGCTACAAATCCGATAAGGACCTGCCACCATGCAAACGGAAGAACCATTATCGGTAAAGCAATGGTCATGAAGATAAAGATGAACTTGTAAACGATCAGACGCACAACTTCTTTTACAGGATGTTTAACTTCCGGATTCGGGCTGCCGTGTCCGTTGTAGGTAAACAACTTGTTGAAATCTGTGTAAAATGTCCAGCTTAGAGAGAGCAGTGAATAAAGCGGAACCGCAATAAACGGTTGAATGCGGTGAATGCGCTTCCACTGGGCCTGAGGCGAAAGACGTAAAATACTCACCGGAGCATCAATGTCTTCGTCTTTTTCGTAAATGTTCGTGTACGTGTGGTGACGAACATTGTGTTTGATTTTCCAGAAGTAATCATTTGCTCCGAGAAAATTAAAACTTAAACCAATGAGCTTGTTTACCCAAGGCGTTTTAGAATAGGCATTGTGCAATGCATCATGTGCAACTGCAAAACCAATTCCGGTTGCACCCAAACCCATCAGTAACGCAAAACCAAGCGAAGCCCAGGCACCAAAATTACCTGTCATGATCAAAATGTAGGGAACTACATACAGAGAGATCATGCAGATGGTTTTGATGACCATTGCAGTGTTGGCATACGTTGAAATTGACCGGGAGGTGAAGTAGTCGTCAACTGCTTTGCGCAATTCTTTAACAAAGTCAGCGTTGAGGCGATTGTTAAATCGAATACGTGAAATTTCCATTCTTTATTTTTAAACTGAGTGCAAGGTACGGTTAATCCTTGCAATGAAAAACCCCGATGGGAACTTTTAACATCCATTTTTCGACAAAAAGCGGATGATCTTCGTCAGAAAATTGCAACTTCATGTTTTGTTTAATCAAAGTCCCAAAACATGCAAAAGAACTACACAAACGGCGAAGTAACTGTAAACTGGAAGCCCGAAGTATGTATTCACTCTCGTGTATGCTGGACACAACTGCGCGGTGTGTTCGATCCTTCTAAACGCCCGTGGATAGATATGTCCGGCGCTTCAACCGAAGAAATAATTGCTCAGGTTAAGAAATGCCCTTCAGGCGCAATCAGCTTTTCGATGAATGGTGAAACGGAAACGTCAACATCACTACCAGATATTTGTGTTGCTGAGGTTTCACCCAATGGTCCGCTGCTCGTTCGCGGCGAACTTATTGTGAAAGATGCAGAGGGTCATGAAACCCGCAAGAGCAATATCACCGCATTCTGCCGCTGCGGTGCATCATCCAACAAGCCTTACTGCGATGGTTCGCACCGCAGTGCCGGATTTACAGGGTAGTTTGGTCAAGCGTCTTTGCACGATTCCAGTACTCATCCATTTCTGCAAGACTCATATCTTCGAGCTTCTTGCCTTCACGCTGCGACTCGCGTTCGAGATACTGAAAGCGTTTAATGAATTTGCGGTTGGTTTTTTCGAGCGCATCCTCGGCATTAATGCCCAGGAATCGTGCATAATTAACCAGAGCAAACATTACATCGCCAAATTCATCTTCTAATTTTTCTTTGGGCGATTGTTGCTGAAGTTCGGCTTTCAATTCGCCCATTTCTTCTTCTACTTTTTCCCAAACCTGCTCGGGCTTCTCCCAGTCGAACCCAACTGCACGGGCTTTCTCCTGAATGCGAGAGGCTTTTACCACTGCTGGCAAACCAAGCGGAACACCAGCCAGCACGGAGCGGAACCCCTCGCCGGTAATACTGTCTTTCTCTTTTAATTTAATCTTCTCCCAGTTTTCTTTAACCTGCTCCTCTGTTTCTGCTTTTACATCGCCGTATATATGCGGATGGCGTGAAATAAGTTTATCACATTGCGCATTGATCACATCTGCAATATCAAAGTCGCCGGTTTCGCTGCCAATTTTTGCGTAAAAAACAATATGCAGCAATACATCGCCTAATTCTTTTTTAACCCCCTGCATATTACCGGTTAATATAGCATCGGCCAGCTCATACATCTCTTCAATGGTAAGATGCCGCAGGCTTTCCATGGTTTGCTTCTTGTCCCACGGGCACTGAGCACGCAGTTCATCCATAATGGTCAGCAAACGCCCAAAGGCCTGCTGTTTCTGTTCGGGTGTCGAAAGCTGATGATTCATAGCAGCACAAAGGTAATGTGAAAGCCCGAACCACTATCTTTATAGCTGAAAAGCTGTACACATCAGAAATGAATCGACTCCTGCTGGTATTTTTACTCTCGCTTTTTACTGCAAAAGCAACTGCACAGGATGCAGAAGTTTATCCGTGGACATTGCGTGCCAATGCACAATACGGCCTGCTCCTGCCCGAGTACGGCTTTATGAATTACATTGCCGATGATTTTATCAAAGCAGTAGAAATAAATGTGCTGAAACAAACGACCGGAGAAAACTACTGGCAGCAGCTTTACCGCTATCCGGCCTGGGGTGTTTCGTTTTATTACAGCACAATGGGAAGCAATTCTCAGTTTGGCAATCAGTTTACAATCTACCCCTATTACAAACTGCACATTGCCGGCCGGAAACGCTTTAAACTGAGCTATCAGATGGGTGTTGGTGCTTCTTATGCAACCAAAAAATTCGATCAGGAAAATAATTACATGAATGTAGCAATTGCCACACATCTCAACATTCATTATCACGCTGATCTTCTGCTGGAAGCAAAACTAACCGATCGCATAGCTGCCACTGCCGGCCTCGCATTCAACCACATCTCCAATGCTAATTTGGGCGAGCCCAATGTAGGCTTGAACTTTGCAACTGCGTATGCTGGACTGAATTACAGCTTCGGAAAGCCGGAAAAAATTCGACGCGACAGCATTCCGGAATTTAAACCCGAAATCAATTATTTAATTATGGTTACCGGCGGTGTTAAACACACCCGAACATTTGAATCATTTAAATATCCGGCAATGTCAGTTTCATTTAATGCTTCTCGCAGAGCCGGACATAAATTTGCGTTCGGCATTGGTGCTGATTTTTTCTGGGATTCATCGGTAGAAGATCAAATGAATCGACTCCAGAAAACGTATAAGCCTGAATATGCTTACATGACAGGCATACATTTCACACAGGAATTTATCTACAATAAATTCTCGCTGCTTGTACAGGAAGGATTTTATTTGGGTCTTCGCGATAAACTGAATAATTATTTCATGTATAACCGGGCAATGGTTAGATGGAGATTTACTCCGCATCTATTTGCAAATGTATCAATGAAGTCTCACCTCTATATTCTCGACTTCCCCGAAGTTGGAATAGGATATGTTTTTTGATCAAATGCAGCACTCTAAAAAAATAGTTCTGTTTGTCTGGGCTACGTTAATCGTCGTGCTTTCCGGTTCCTGCCGCCGCGAGGATCCGTATGA
>CALRTD020000385.1:0-4895 GCA_943371015.1 Synechococcus sp. UW140
TTTCAGGCAGTTGCCGGATCAGTTGGCGATTGAGTTTAAGTAATCGCGATTACTACACAAAATCCCAAACCCGAAACTTCTCCCCAAGCACTGTCGCTGCATCAGCCTTCAGCCATTTCTCCAGTAGTGTAGCATACACTTCACGAAAATCTACCTTGTAGATCAAGTCGCCGTTGTCTAAGTTTTTGAGGTCGGGCGCTTCGTTCAGGATGCCTTTTTTGTTGAGGCTTCCGCCGGCAAGAAACAATACGTTTGCCGTTCCGTGGTCGGTGCCCTTGCCTGCATTCTGCTTCACGCGGCGGCCGAATTCGGAGAAAGTCATCACAACAGTATCGTCCCAGCGACCGCCTTCTTTCAAGTCTTCGGCAAACTGCTTCAGCGCATCACTGTAAACGCCAAGCAACCGGTTTTGCTGTCCGTTCTGCGATACGTGCGTGTCGAAACCGGGCAGTGATACATAGTAAATGGTGGTTTCGCTTTCTGAACGGACCAGCTCGGCAATCATTTTCATCTGCCGGCCAAATTCGTGCTGCGGATAGATGCGTTTCGATTTAAAACCTGCTGCATGGTTGTGCAGGTAGTCGGCACTTTGAATAGTTTCGGCCAGTGTTTTGTGCAGGTATTCTACATTGTGCTCATCATGCTCGTGGCCGTGGTTGTGCGGAACATAAGCTGCAGCCGTTTTACGCACCAACGGATCGTTGCTGAGCGAATGCAAACGTTTCGGGTTACCTGCTGCAATGCCGCTGGCTTTTTCGCCTTTCAGCGCCATGCTCAGTACTTCGTCAACTTCAAGTGCCAGGTGCGGTTTCAGCGCCTGCCCGGAGCAGCACGCATCAAGATAGCGGCCTATCCAGCCGGTGCTCAGATTTACATCAGCACCGCTTGCACTTTGCCATATATCGGTTGACCGAAAATGCGAGCGGTTCGGATTCGGATAGCCGACACTGTTGAGCATGGCTAAATGCCCGGCACTGTGCAAATCGGCAAGCCCTTTCATAGCGCCGTTAAATGCAAAATGCTTATCAATGGTGATGAGTTCTTTTCCGCTTAAGCCAATTGCAGGGCGGTTGCTGTTATACAGATCATCACCGTAAGGCACAAGTGTATTCAGCCCGTCGTTACCGCCCGAAAGTTGAATGACAACTAAGATGCGGCCGTTTGTATTTCCGGCCAGCAGCTTGCGCTGAACATCAGCTTCGGCAGCGGCTTTCACGAAGTTGGGCAACAGCAATGAGGCAGAAGCTAATCCGCTCAAACGCAAAAAATCTTTTCTTGAATACGTTCCCATGATCAATCAGATAAGTTGAAATTCGGGCAGTTTCATTACTGCTGCAATAGTTGTGATTATGCGTCGTTCAGGTGTTGAGGAATCAACGGCTGATTCGATTGCTTTTTTATCAATTCGCATTTCCGGCGATTGGATGAAGAAGCGGATTACATCACCAGTAAGGTCAGACGATGATTTGAAATGCTGCACAAGTTCATTCCAGTCGGAACGGATATTGATGCGCTTTTCTTCTTTTCCTTTTCCGTTATTCTTTTCCTCGAACGCCGGACGACGTTTTATCGTAGCAGTACCTTGTTCAATAATTGCAGTTGGTAAATGCACACGATACAGCATCGAAAGGCTGTCGATCCAATTGCGTCCGCCTTTCCAGCCGGCAACGTTTGGCGGGAAGAAAAGTGTTTGACCGAGAACATCCTGCAAGGCAAGCACTTGTTTGTCTTCTGTGCTTAATTTCAGCAGGCGTTTGTAGCGGACCAAAAGTTCAGTTGGAGAAGCTATAATGCAGCCAATATTTTTAGGGTCATAGAACCAATCGGCCATAAACATATAGCGCATGGTCTTTGAAATATCGTATCCAGAGTCGTAGAAAATTTTGGCAAGCTCAGCAACCTGATCTTCGTTGATTTTTGCATTTACAAAAAGGCGATACAGTTTGCGGCAAACATAGTTGGCTGTTTGTTTGCGTTCGAGCAGCATTTCTAAAACATCTTCCCCGCTGAATCGTGCTGTTTTGCCAAATATGGTTTTCTCGTCTTCATCATGATCGGCAACTTTAAACTCATATTCACCTTTCATGTTCACCGTCCAGCCGGTAAATGCGCGGGCGGCTTGTTTAATATCGTTTTCGGTATATCCGTTTCCTTCGCCCAGCGTAAATAGTTCCATTACTTCACGGGCGAAATTTTCGTTGGGTGCTTTTTTCTTGTTTTGCTGATTATTGAGGTAAATAATCATCGACGGATCTTTGGCTACAGCATGCAGCATTTTACGGAAATTGCCAAGCGCATTTTCGCGAAGTGTATTGTGCTGTACTTGCATGAGCCAGGCAAAAGCAGTGCCTGTTGCAAAATGATTATGCCAGAACAAGGTCATCTTTTCGCGCAGCACAGCACGGGCAACCCCCATCCGGTCGAGCCAGGCAAGGTTGAGTTTCTCTGTTTCTTCTTTTGATTTGAGAATCATCAGCAATGCTTTGAGTGATGAAATCTCGCCATTGTCTTTGGTTTCGGGACGCTGCAGATAAAGAATCGGCTGATTGATTTCCGAATCTTTAAATATCAAATCAACTACTTCTTCGCGCGTTTTTCCATCAAACTTGCCAAGTTCAGAAGGTTTCAGTCCGAATCCGGCTCTCAGCATAATGTGCTGTAATTCCTTTCTGCTCAATGCCTGTGCTTTCATTGTGATGATATTGGTAGATGAAGATAATGCAGATTCTGTAAACGATTACTGGCAATTCCTGTGCCGCATAAATTTTTAACGGCCTGTAACATTTGATCAAAAAACGCGTCTCAGCAGCGTTTTGATGTAGAAATCAGGCAAAGGTTTAAGCCGATTGTGTATTTCTACCAACAAAAAAGCTGCTCCGGAATGAAGCAGCTTTCTCGTTAATCATTGTAATGATTAGCGGAGATCGAAGTTCCACTTTTTGCTGAATGCCTTTTGGGCAACTTTCAGACCGTCCATTGTTTTTTGTGATTCAGTATCGTAAGTATCGATGTCTTTTTCAAGAGCAGTAATTTCTTCGTCTGTACCTTCAACATCAGTATTTGAGAATTTTACAGTTGCATCAACAATACGTTTTACTTCATTGTCAACAAGCTTGTTCATGTTGCGGAAATGAGCAAGTGCTGCTTCGTGGTAGGCTTTGTCTTCCTCTTCAAGCGGTCCCATTTTTTCGCATTCGGCAAGTGCTGTTTTAATTGACGCAGCAAACTTGGTATAAACAATTTTAAGTGTGTCAAGATTATGACCATCAAGTTGATCGGCCATATTATCTGACATATCATTTACATGATCACTCAGGTCAACAATTTTGTCGTTGTACTTAATGGCATCATCTTGTGTGGGGCCACATGAAGTGAAGAGGAGGGCAACTACTGCAGTTGCGGCAAATAAAACTTTTTTCATGATTTCTGGTTAAGATTTGCTTCAATTATAGGGAATTCCTTTCAATTGATTGGTATGCTCTTTCTGATTTCTCGTCAAACAGCAGCAGATGTTTGCTGCAACACAGTGCGTCTTCCGTCGGTTTGTAATAACACCTGTGTCCCTAACCGCAGCGCCAGATTGCGGGCTTCGTGTCCGGCGGAAAAACCAAAAACAACGGGATAATTGTATTCGGCTACCGCTTCTCTGATAATTTCTTCAGCTTGTTTTCCAAACGGAATTGTGTTGTCTTTCATGTCACTCATTCCGCCGACGATTAATCCGGCTAAATTGCTGAAAACACCGGCACGCTTTAAGCTCAGTACCATTCTGTCGATATGATACAGGTATTCATCGAGGTCTTCAATAAACAGAATTTTACCTGCGGTATCCGCTTGCGAGATGCTGCCTTTCAGGGCATACAGTAAAGAGAGATTTCCGCCTGTAATTATTGCATTTGCCGTTCCTGCGCGGCCAGCGGTACCGGCAGAATTTTCGCAGTTGTATTCGAGTTCACGGCTGGTAAGCGCATCAAGCATTGTCTGCACTGATTCTGCATTGCGTGAAAAATTTATGGGCATCGTACAATGCAGTGATGCAAATCCGAGCTTGTGCAGGTGGCTGTGCAATACAGTAACATCGCTGTAACCTGCAATCCATTTCGGGTTGCTGCGCATGGCTGAAAAATCAAGCAGATCAATGATGCGCAGTGTTCCGTAGCCGCCGCGGGCACTCATAATGCAGCGTATATCTTTATCATCAATCCACCGTTGCAAATCAGCAGCCCGTTCGGTATCGCTGCCCGAAAACTGGTGCTCTTCTCCGAAAAGCAGGTCGCTGTAAACCACTTCGAAGCCTGCATTTTTCAGCACAGTGGCAGCATTTTCCACTTCTTCGCGACTTATTTTGCGAGCAGGCGCAGTAATGGCAATTTTATCGCCTGTTTTGAGGTAGGGTGGGACAATCATTGCTGATGTGTTCGGTTTGGCTCAAAAATCGTAATAATTCCGGCTGTAAAAACGTAACTCCCAAACGCTTTACGGATGCGGCATTGCGACCGGTTTTGCTATCTTTGTTTCCATTTTACCTGAATATATGTCGCAACCGAAACGTTACACAGTTACCGCCGCGCTTATTTATGCCAACGGTCCCATCCACATCGGGCATCTGGCCGGCTGTTATCTGCCCTCTGATACTTATGTGCGTTATCTCCGCCTCAAAGGCGAAGACGTACTTTTTGTAAGTGGTACCGATGAACACGGCGTACCGATCATGATCCGTGGTTTCATGGAACATAAATCGCCGCAGGAAGTTGTTGATCATTATTATCAGGTAATTGATAAATCATTTAAAGATTTCGGTATCGAATTCGATATTTATTCGCGTACCAGCAAACCTGTACATCATCAGTTTTCGTCTGAGTTTTTTACCACACTTTACAACAAAGGTTATTTCA